>CAZRFT010000090.1:0-8861 GCA_964599255.1 uncultured Neptunicoccus sp.
GCAAATGCGTTGCATAAAAAAGCGATTATTTCGTCAGAACCAGCGCCGCATAAAATCCTGTCGGCATCGAGGCCAAGATGTGCGGCTATCGTCCCTCTTAGCTCTGCATGATCATCAGATGGGTAACGGTGCAAAGACTGCGAAGCATTCGAAAATGCTTCGATTGCCTTTGGGGACGGGCCATTTGGGTTCTCATTAGAGGACAGTTTGATAACCCTATCCTGCCCTGCAATATGTGCCTTACCGCCCTTATAAAGTGCGATATCCATAATACCCGGTTTTGGCTGCGGTTTGGTCATCATAATTCCCCGTTCGAGACGCTACATCGCAGGTTCACAAGGCTTGGTAAAGAGGTGGAATTACTGCCCTAGACCGATCAATAAAAGCTTTGTGGATCGATATCGATGCTTAATCGCACAGCATTTGGAAGTTTGATCTGGGACACCCAAGCCGCAAGCGCGCGTTGAAGTGGCGCGGTTTTTTCTGCCTTTACCAAAAAACGTACCCGATACCGGCCACGCACGCGGGCAATTGGGGCATCAGCGGGTCCAAAAAGCTCTGCACCTACTTGATAAAGCGGTTCCGCCTTTTGTTGAAGCTGACGGGCCGTTTGCATGAGTAGGGAATGGTCTGGACCATTGAGCACAATTCCCGCCAACCGGCCAAAGGGGGGCGTTCCATTCGCCTGCCTTTGCTGCGCTTCGGCGTCCCAAAAGGTTTCCTCGTCTCCGCTTAAAATTGCCTCCATCACAGGATGTTGCGGTTGAAAACTTTGAAGATAGGCTTCGCCCTTTTTATCTGCGCGCCCCGCCCTACCTGCCACTTGGCGCATCAATTGAAAGGTGCGTTCAGCGGCGCGCAAATCAGCGCCTTGCAAACCCAAATCCGCGTCAATGACACCGACAAGGGTTAGAAGAGGAAAATTATGACCCTTGGCCACAAGCTGGGTGCCGATAATGATGTCCGCCGCACCGCTGGCCAGCTCGGCAATTTTTGCTTTAAGAGCGATCGCACTTAAAGACATGTCAGACGATAGAATTGAAATTCGGGCATCAGGAAATTTGGCGACCGCCTCTTCGGCCAATCTCTCCACCCCGGGGCCAATTGGGGCCATTCGATCCTCGATCCCGCATTCGGGACAGGCTTTTGGCAATGGTTCAGAATGCCCACATTGATGGCACATTAATTCTGCACGGAACCGATGTTCCACCATGCGCGCATCGCATTGGTAGCAGCCCAATTGATGACCGCAAACACGGCATTGAGTAATTGGGGCGTAGCCGCGCCGGTTAAGAAATAACAGCGATTGTTCTTTTTTGGTCAGTCGATCCTGAACCAAATCTGCAAGCGTTAGTGAAATCCAGCTTTGCCGGTCTAGCTGTTCCTCGCGCATATCGATTGTTTTAATCTCTGGCAGAACCGCTGCGCCGTATCGTTCTGATAAGTCAACCCGCCCGTATTTGCCCGTCTTGGCATTGACCCAAGTTTCAAGCGCAGGCGTGGCGCTGGCAAGAATGACGGAAGCATTTTCAATGGTTGCGCGCATCACCGCCATATCGCGAGCGGAATAAAGAGCTCCGTCTTCTTGTTTATACGAGGCATCATGTTCTTCATCGACTACAATCAAGCCGAGGTTCTTAAAAGGCAGGTAAAGTGCTGATCGTGCGCCAACAACAACCTGAGCACCGCCCTGCCCAACCATATGCCAACAGCGACGACGCTCGGCTTGCGTGACCGCTGAATGCCATTCAGCAGGACGCCCCCCAAAGCGCTTCGTGAGCCGTTCTAAAAACTCCACCGTTAAGGCAATCTCAGGGATCAGCACCAAAGCTTGGCGATCTTGACGCAGGCATTCAGCAATCGCCTCAAGATAAACTTCTGTTTTTCCCGAACCTGTAACCCCCTTCAAGAGCGTGGTGTTATATTCACCCTGTTTCACAATATCAGATAGTGATTGTGCAGCGGTTCGTTGGTCTTCGGTCAGTTCCTTAGGCGGTTTACTGGGATCAAGCGTGGTGTAAGGCTGATCGCGGGGGGCCTCTTGTTCAACAACAACACCCTGTTTCAGCAAACCTTTGACTACCGAGGTTGAGACGCCGGCAAGCTGTGCGAGTTCGCTTAACCCAAAGAACGAGACGGGATAGTCATCTAAAACAGCCATTACCTTTTGACGTGCTGGCGTCAATTTATCTGGCAAACCTGCTCCCTTTGAATATACAAGCCGCGCGGATGGTGGGTCAATAAGCCCTGGAACGCGGGTTGCCATGCGCAGCATCGAGTGAAGCGAGGTCATTGTATAGGCGCTTACCTTTTCCAGAAACGCACGCATCTCTGAGCGCATGGGCGCAATATCGGCAACGCGCGCTATGCGGCGCAGCTTGGCCAAATCAAAATCACCATCGCCCGGACCCCAAACAACGCCGAGAACCTTTCTTGGCCCCAAAGGAACTTCGACATAAGCGCCGATTTCGACGCCTCCTTGAGGGGCGCGGTAATCCAGAAATCGATCAAGGGGTTCGGTTGTTAACACCGAAACGCGCGCATCTTCTTCGAAAAATAAGCCCTGATTTTGGGTCAATTCCATTATTTCCATGAGGCTTGAAAGCGTTTATATCAATCTCAACCAATAACCGAATTCGCCCAAAGGGGAAACTAAATGAAATTTTTTGCTGATACTGCAGTTGTTGAAGAAATCGCAGAGCTCAACGAAATGGGAATTATCGACGGCGTGACGACAAACCCGTCATTGATCCTGAAATCAGGCCGGGACATTTTGGAAGTAACCAAAGAGATTTGTGATTTGGTCGATGGCCCTGTGAGCGCAGAAGTCGTCGCCACAGAAGCGGATGAAATGATCAAAGAAGGCCGCAAACTGGCAAAGATTGCGGATAATGTGACCATTAAACTTCCTTTGACATGGGATGGGCTTAAGGCATGTAAAGTGCTGTCGGGCGAAGGGAATATGATCAACGTCACGCTTTGCTTTTCCGCCAACCAAGCCTTGATCGCCGCAAAAGCAGGTGCGACATTTATCTCCCCATTCATCGGGCGCTTGGACGATATCAACCTGGACGGATTGGATCTGATCGAAGATATCCGCACAATTTATGATAACTACGATTTCAAAACAGAGATTTTGGCGGCATCAGTGCGCTCTGTGAATCACGTTTCAGAATGTGCAAAAATCGGCGCCGATGTTATGACGGCCCCCCCATCTGTGATCAAAAAACTTGCCAACCATCCGTTGACGGATAAAGGTTTAGAGGCATTTTTGGCGGATTGGGCTAAAACAGGCCAATCAATCTAAAAGAGGTCATTCATTTGGCGGATACAGAAGGGTTAGCAGAGCTTAAGCAACGGATCATTGACGATCCGTCGTCGGTCTTGAACGATCGCGAGATTATGCGCGCCCTGATTACCGCTGGTGATGATGTTGTTGATCCGAATGTGATTGATCTTCGATCCGTGGCTATCCGGAAACTTGAAGAAAGATTGGATGATTTGGAGGGACATAAAAGTTCCATCCTTTCGGCCGCCTACGATAATGTTGCGACAACCAACCTTTTCCACCGCGCGATTTTATCTATTCTTGAACCAAATTCTTTCGCGGAATTTCTAGAGTTTATGCGCGGCGAATGGGCCGATACGCTTCGCTGCACGATTGCGCGCCTTTGTGTCGAAGCTCCACGCGTTCCCTTGGATGATATGCCCGTTCTACAACGCGAGTTTGGTCCAGGCGTCGTGTTTTTGCAAAAGGATGAAGTTGATTTTTATATCACATTGGGGCGTGAAGGGGAGCCAGCGCGCCACATCACGCTTCGTCAAATAAATCGTGGTGTTAGCAAAATTCACGGAAATATCTCTGACGATATCCGTTCTGAAGCACTTCTTAAGATTGATTTGGGCGAAGGAAATCGACCTGGATTAATCGTGCTTGCCTCTGATAATCCTGAACAATTCATGCCGACGCATGCAACGGATTTGCTGATCTTTTACGGCTCCGTTTTTGAACGTGTGGTTCAACGATGGTTGAGCGAAGATTTGGAATGACCCTAGAGGCCCACGAGCTGGTTGAAAATTGGCTTCAAACGCTTGAACTTCGAAATTTATCAAAGAACTCACTGACTGCTTACCAAAAAGACGTTCAAGATTTTTTGGCTTTCATTATTCCGCATAAGGACGCTGGCGCAGGGCTGGCTATGCTGGGTGCTGTAAATATCAAAGACATGCGAAGCTATATGGCGCATCTTCGAAACAAAGAAATTTCCGCACGTTCTGTTTCACGACATCTATCAAGTGTAAAAAATTTTTATCGTTTCTTAAGCGAACGCCACGGGGTCGACGCAACGGATGTACTCTCTCGTAAAGCGCCAAAATTTGATGCAAAGCTACCCCGCCCTGTCTCCGCTTATGCAGCTAAAGAGGTCATCGCGCGCACAGAAATCCAAAGCGAGGAATCGTGGGTTTCCGCCCGCGATGTCGCCATCGTAATGTTGATGTATGGCTGTGGGCTACGTGTGTCAGAGGCGCTTTCGTTAACTTGGGGGGATTTGCCACTGGGTGAAACACTGCGCATTATCGGGAAAGGCGGCAAGGAACGCATCGTGCCATTGCTTCCGAATGTCAAAAAAGCAGTTGATCAATATGTGGATCACGCTCCCTTTGAACTGGACGCCGAGGCGCCGCTTTTTCGGGGGGTACGCGGCAAACCCCTGAGCGCCCGGCAAGTGGCAAAGACGATGGAATCAGTGCGGCATCAGTTGGGTCTACCTGCCTCTGTCACTCCTCATGCGATGCGCCATAGCTTCGCGACCCATTTGCTTGAATCGGGGGGCGATCTTCGTGCGATTCAAGAACTGCTTGGCC
This sequence comes from uncultured Neptunicoccus sp., assembly GCA_964599255.1. Taxonomy (GTDB): domain Bacteria; phylum Pseudomonadota; class Alphaproteobacteria; order Rhodobacterales; family Rhodobacteraceae; genus Amylibacter. The sequence continues at coordinate 4,867 of CAZRFT010000090.1, forward strand.
ATGCAAGCCTATCATCCACTCAGGTTTATACGGGGCTGGACCAAGCGCGGTTGTTGGAAGTTTACCGCAAGACACACCCTAAGGGCGGGTAGCGGCACGTTTTTCGGCAATATGCGTAAAAATGGCAAAGCCAAGCCCAATGGCAGACACCGTCACTAGTATGCTCGGCAATGTGGGCGCAGCAATGTTCTGTCCTGCCACCCAACCAGATGCCCATGAACAAAGTGCCGAGATAAGAAGTAAGACCACAGCCGACAATCCAGACGCACTTCCAGAAAGTTTGGGGTTCACGGACATGATACCTGCATTTCCAACTGGGATCGTCAGACCATTGCCCAAACCCGCGAACACTCCGAACCCAAGCACTGTGATTGGATTAATAATACCCAAAGAAACTAGCAGTAAGCCCATACCCGTCCCCAGAAATGAGATGCTGCGTCCGATAATCATTAACGCGGGGAAGCTCATGCGATCAGAGAGTTTCGAAGAGGCGAAATTGCCAAAGAAAAATCCAAATGTAATGACCCCGAGGAAGAGGCCAACAACGCTTGGCGGTAGCCCTAGCAATTTTTCTCCGATAATCGGAACCGCACCTAGATACGCATAAAATGCACCGATGGAAAAACTTGTAGTCATCGTATATCCCCAGAACCGCCAGGATTTTAGGATTGTCGGATAGGTCGCGATTTGCGCGCGCAATGATTTAAATTCTTTATGGCTAGTTTCGCCCAGATCGATCCAAACCCAAACCAACAATCCCATACCGGCGATCAGGAAGAAGACAAAACTCGCACGCCAACCAAAGCTCTCTTGCAGGAACCCACCAAATAAGGGCGCCAACATCGGAACAACCGCCATTGCCATTGAAAGTTGCGCGATCTTTTTGGCGGCGGCCTTATCATCGAATAAATCTCGTAAAATTGCTCGGGACAGCAATAGCCCTGCCCCCACCGCGGTTTGGATCATGCGAAATATCCAAAACAGCCAGAATTCTGTGACGATTATGCACCCAATTGTCGCCAAGCAGAATACCAAAAGTGCGAACAGCATCACGGGCCTGCGACCATAGTAGTCAGACAAAGGACCCAAAAAGAAAGAGACAGCTGCCGTAGCAACCAAAAACCCCGCGACCAATCCATTTGCCTGGGCGTAGGTTACGCCAAAATCATCTGCCATCGCAGAAAGCGAAGGCAAAAACATATTTTGAACCACAACTGAGAAAGCCGTAAGCAGAATCAACGTGATCATCATGGGAGGCGTATGATCATTCATGGCAAATTGCTAACAAAGCAAATTGGCAAGTGAAAGCGATTTGGGTTGAAAGTATGTATTTCCTTCCACATAACGACCCAATGACGATGAAAATCAAAGCAACAGCAGTTCACTATCTGACCGCATCAGGGGCGGTCTTTGCAATGCTTGCTCTTTTGGCGGCAGTGCAGGAGCGCTGGGATCTGATGTTTTTGTGGCTTGTTGTTGCCTTTCTGGTTGATGGTATCGACGGGCCTTTGGCACGGAAGTACGAGGTTAAGAAGAACGCGCCACAATACGATGGTGTGCTTCTGGATTTGATTATTGACTACCTAACCTATGTATTCATTCCCGCCTACGCGCTTTTCCAATCAGGCGTGTTTAATGGCTGGACGGGCTGGGCCACAATAATCATCATCACTTTTACCTCCGCTCTCTATTTCGCGGATACAGGCATGAAGACCAAAGATAATTCCTTTGCAGGATTTCCGGGTTGCTGGAATATGTTTGCGGTATTTGTGTTTGCAACGGATTTGAGTTTTTGGGTCATCTTTGCGCTTGTTGTGATTCTTGCGCTATCCATGTTCACACAGTTGAAGTTCATCCACCCTGTTCGCACGCAACGCTGGCGCAATATCTCTTTACCGATTGCTTTTGTTTGGACCGCCACTTCTGGCTACGCCGCTTGGACAAATTTTGAGGCTAATCCAATTGTCACCGCAATTATCGTTGCAACGTCGTTCTATCTGCTCTTTGTAGGGATCGTTCAGCAGTTTGTGCCAGAGCGCAAAAGCGCTTAAAGCCGCATTGCGATTACGCCTGTGGCGATAAAGAGTGCAGCAAGCAATTTGGTGCGATCAAATTTTTCCCCTAAAAACACGACACCGATACAAACTGCGAAAAGTACAGAAGTTTCGCGAAGGGCTGTGACCATTGCGATGGGCGCCTTTGTCATTGCCCAAACAGCGATCCAATAGGCCAGAACCGATAAAACGCCAGCAAGCAAACCCGATACCCAATCGCGAGTTTGGATTTTCCAAATACTCCGTCCGCGAATAAACATCGCCACGATCATAAATATCATGGCATCGAGAAGGAACAGCCATCCCACATATCCCGACGGATCACCAGAGGCACGAGCACCAAGACCATCGGCAATTGAATAGCCCATCGTTCCCACAGCAGATAGAAGCGCAAAGGGAAGAAGGCTTCTGTTTTCGCCACTGGTGAAAACACCGCGCGCCATCATCAAAATGCCGAATGACACCAACGCAACACCAACCACAGCGAAGGTGGTCAATGGGTCTGCCAAGAACATCAAGCTGATGATCACCACCAACAGTGGAGCGGTGCCGCGTGCAATTGGATAGACGCGGGAAAGATCACCGCGCTGATAGGCAAGGGTCAGCATGGTTTTGTAGAACAGATGAAACGCAACAGAAGCTGCCAACCAACCATAACTCGCGGGATCAGGAGCAGGGAAATAGGCGATCATCCCTAGCGCCAAAATGCCATGCCCAAGCGATAGGAGGAACATGCCTTGCAGCTTGTCGCCCCCAAACTTGATCAATGCATTCCAAGTTGCATGTAAAGCGGCCGCACATAGAACCGCTAAAAATACCGCTAGGCTCAAGAGAGCGCCTCGTTACAGCGGGCACAAGTACTTGCATGAGAATGCGAGCCGACATCCGGCAGGATCTTCCAGCAGCGTTCGCATTTCTCGCCTTCGGCCATTCCAAAGCTAACCGCGATCCCTGGTGCATCATCTAAAGTGAATGCATCCGCAGGTGCGGCATCTGTCGTAAGTGTGATCTGCGATGTGATGCAAAGATCGGCGAATGTCTCTGGGTTGGTTACGATTTGCGCCAGCTCTTCACTTAAATAAACAGTCGGCGCTGCCTCTAGAGAAGACCCAATCGTCTTGTCCTGACGTTTGCCTTCCAATGCACCTGTCACAACGCGGCGGATCATGCGCACTTTTTGCGAACGCGCAGACAATTCATCATTGCGCCAGTTTTCGGGCGTCTCTGGAATATCTTCGAGATGAACAGACCCATCGCCCAAGCGGTTCAACCACACATCTTCCATCGTGAAGCACAACATCGGTGCAAGCCAAGTTGTTAAGCGGAAGAACAACAGATCAAGCAAGGTTCGCGCCGCACGGCGGCGCATGCTGTCTGCACCATCACAGTACAAAACATCCTTGCGCACGTCGAAATAAAAGCTGGACAAATCCACGGTGCAGAAATGGAACACCTGTTGGAAGACACCTTGGAAGTCGTATTTGTTATAACCTTCGCGTACTACCGCATCCAGTTCCCGCATGCGGTGCAGCATCAACTGTTCCAGCTCTGGCATCTCGTCTCGTTCAACGCGCTCGCTTTCATCCCAGCCGTTGAGATTGCCCAAGATAAAGCGCATCGTGTTGCGCAAACGGCGATAACTGTCAGCCGTGTTTTTCAGGATTTCAGGGCCGATGCGCAGATCAGCGGTATAGTCAGATTGTGCCACCCAGAGGCGCAGGATATCGGCACCGTACTGCTTCACCACCTCTTCGGGTGCGACGGTATTGCCGATGGATTTGGACATTTTCATGCCCTTCTCATCCAGCGTGAACCCATGTGTCAGCACACCTTTGTACGGTGCACGACCTTTGGTGCCGCAGGCTTGCAACATCGACGAATGGAACCAACCACGGTGTTGGTCTGTGCCTTCGAGGTACAAATCCGCGATGCCGTCTTCTG
>CAZRFT010000091.1:0-4044 GCA_964599255.1 uncultured Neptunicoccus sp.
TGAGGGCGGAGAAGTTACGCGGGGATTAACAAATGAGGCTCTTTGTCGGAATGCGCGCGCTAAGGGTTAACAGGGTCGGATTTTGCGTTAAGGAATAGTGAATTTGGAGGCGCGGTGCGTGGCGGGCAAGCAACCTACCGCAAGATGCATATGTCGGTGTGTTAAGGGGCGGTTAAATCTAGATCTGAGAAATAAGATGATCGAGCGCGTCGCGGAGTTCGGTTTCCTCGTAAGAGAAATGTGAACGGATGACGGTTTCTAGTTTATCAAAAACCTGTGCGGCGTGATTGAATTGCGGCCCTTCGGGGGTGTTGATCAAATCAAGGGCGGCCTTGTGCAGGCGGTCGAGAAGTTCATGCACGACCTCGTGCTCTTCGCGGAGCTTTTTGACGACCGCCGATAGCCCGTCGATTTTCTGCGCCTCAAGTTCGGGGAACATGTGGTGCTCTTCGGCGTTGTGGTGGAATTGAAGCATCTGGCATTCTTGACCGCAGATTGAGCCAAAGACGCGCATATTTTCGGTAAGGGTCATGCCCGTGAGAGCATTGAGTAACGCTTCGGGCACCGCTTCGCCAGTTTCGACATAGCTAAGAACTTGGCGGGCTCTTGAAACCTCGCCCAGATGCAGGCGGTGGATCGCAGCGAGGTGACGTCCGTTATGCGTGGGCGGGGTCGCGCCATTGCCGATTTCGGGGGCTTTTGGGCGGGCACCCTCGTTGAGGGTCAGGTCGGTGAGGGGTGTATTTGAATGGTTGCTCATTCTCGCGAAGAAATAGAGCAAATTGGGTGAGATCAATGGGGAATTGAGGGCCTGCCCGGAATAATGGAGCGTAGCGCCCCGGGCCGCGCCTGCCTGCCCCGCGGGCTGGCGCGTTGGTGAGAGTCGGTTGTAAAAGCGCTTTTGCGACAATCTTGGCTGCCGTAAAGTGCCCAGATCGGGTATTGGCGCGCCTTCCCTCAGGCAGGCGCGTCCCTATTTTTCAAACTTTGCGGACTTATACTTGCCACGTTTCCGTATATTACCGCCAATTTCAAGTTATGTGGGTCATTGTGTCTACATTAATGCAGCAGACTATATCTAGTGAGCGAGCGAGACATTTAACCCATTGAAAAATCATCAATATTTACTTCATCAAACCCCTTGCCAACCCCCCTAAACCTGCCTATACGGCGGCATTCTAATTCATCTCCATCGGAATCAGATGTGACCAAATGGGCATCCCGATGATGTAACAAAGGAATATGCGACGATGAACGCGTCTGAACTACGTGAAAAAACGGCCGACCAGCTGCGTGCGCAGCTGGAAGACCTTAAGAAAGAGCAGTTTAACCTGCGCTTTCAGGGTGCCACTGGTGCTCTTGAATCAAGCGCGCGGATGCGCACGGTACGCCGTGACGTTGCCCGCGTTATGACAATTCTAAACGAAAAAGCCGCTGAAGCGGCTGCTGAATAAGGGGATCACCAATGCCTAAGCGTATCCTTCGTGGAACAGTAACTGGTGATAAGAACGACCAAACAGTATCTGTATCTGTTGTCCGTCGCTTCCAGCATCCTGTAATGAAGAAAACAATTCGTAAGTCCAAGACTTACCGGGCGCATGACGCCAATAACCAATTCAAAATCGGCGACACTGTCCGCATTCAGGAATGCCGTCCGATTTCGAAAACCAAGCGCTGGGAGGTATTGGCCGAGTAGCTGATACACCCGGTTTAATGAAACCCGGGGGTTATAGGCCCCCTAGGTCGGAGAAACCAAAATGATCCAGATGCAAACAAATCTGGATGTCGCTGACAACTCAGGCGCTAAGCGCGTTCAGTGCATCAAGGTTTTGGGTGGCTCTAAGCGGAAGTACGCTTCTGTTGGAGACATCATCGTTGTATCCGTCAAAGAAGCTATGCCGCAGGGCCGCGTCAAAAAAGGTGACGTTCGCCGCGCGGTTGTTGTGCGTACAAAGAAAGAAGTACGCCGCGCAGATGGCACCGCCATCCGCTTCGACGGAAATGCAGCAGTCATCCTTAACAACTCAGGCGAGCCGATTGGCACGCGTATCTTTGGACCAGTTGTTCGCGAACTTCGTGCGAAGAACTTCATGAAGATCGTGTCTTTGGCACCGGAGGTGCTCTAATGGCTGCGAAATTGAAATCAGGTGACAAAGTTATCGTTCTAACTGGCAAGGAAAAAGGCAAAGAGGGTCAAATCTCTTCTGTTAATCCAAAGACAGGTAAGGCGATTGTTGCAGGTCTGAACATGGCCGTGCGTCACACAAAGCAATCTCAGCAATCTCAGGGTGGTCGTATCCCCCAAGAGATGCCGATCCAATTGTCCAACCTTGCGCTTGTTGACCCCAAAGAGGGTGGCCCAACACGCGTTGGTTTCAAAATGGATGGCGACAAGAAAGTGCGCTTTGCTAAGAAATCAGGAGAAGTGATCGATGGCTGATTATACTCCACGTTTGAAAAAAGAATATGCGGATAAAATCCGCGCCGCGCTTAAAGAAGAGTTCGGTTACAAAAATGACATGCAGATCCCCAAACTGTCAAAGATCACTTTGAATATGGGTATCGGCGAGACGGTGAATGACTCTAAGAAAATCAAATCTGCTGTTGAAGATATGACAGCGATTGCAGGTCAGCAGCCAGTCATCAACAAAGCCAAGAAATCCATCGCGGGCTTCCGCGTACGTGAAGGCATGGCGCTGGGCTGTAAAGTCACGCTGCGTGGTGATCGTATGTATGAATTCCTCGATCGTTTGGTGAACGTTGCAATGCCACGTGTTCGCGACTTCCGCGGTATCTCTGGCAAGTCTTTCGACGGTATGGGCAACTATTCCATGGGTCTGAAAGAACATATCGTTTTCCCTGAAATCGACTTCGACAAAATCGATGAGATGTGGGGCATGGATATCAACTTCACCACAACCGCATCGACCGATGCCGAAGCAAAGAGCCTGTTGAAGCATTTCAACATGCCTTTCAACAGCTAAGCGCGAGGGAGTTACATCATGGCAAAAGCTGGAATGGTTCAACGTCAGGTCAAGCGCGAAAAGCTGGTCAAACGCTATGCTGAAAAGCGTGCGGCGTTGAAAGAAATCATCAATGACAAAGAGAAACCTTTGGAAGAGCGTTTCAAGGCAAGCCTTGCATTGGCTGAATTGCCACGCAATTCTTCGGCCTCTCGCCTGCACAACCGCTGTCAGGTCACAGGTCGTCCAAAAGGTTACTATCGTAAACTAAAAATGTCCCGTATCGCACTGCGCCAATTGGCGTCAGACGGATACATTCCGGGCATGGTTAAATCTAGCTGGTAAGGAGAGAGAGTAATGAACGATCCTATCGGTGATATGTTGACACGCATCCGCAATGCACACATGCGGGGCAAGTCTACTGTGCGCACACCTGCGTCCAAGCTTCGCGGCTGGGTATTGGATGTGCTTGCAGATGAGGGGTATATTCGCGGCTACGAGGCGGCAACGTCTGACGCGGGTCACCCAGAACTAGAAATCAGCCTTAAGTATTTTGACGGCCAGCCGGTAATCAAAGAGCTTAAGCGTGTGTCCAAGCCTGGACGTCGCGTTTATTCTGCCTCTAACGATCTACCTTCTGTTCGTCAGGGTCTTGGTGTTGCGATTGTAACAACGCCAAAAGGTGTCATGACTGATGCAAAAGCTCGTGCCGAAAATGTCGGTGGCGAAGTTCTTTGCACAGTATTCTAAAGCGAGGGATTAGAAATGTCTCGAATTGGAAAAAGACCTGTAGAGCTGCCAAGCGGCGTCACGGCTGAAATCAAAGGTCAAACTGTTGAGGTCAAAGGCCCAAAAGGCATGCGTTCCTTCACAGCGACTGATCATGTGTCGATCACTATGGAAGAGGGCGCGATCAAAATCGATCCACGTGGTTCTTCTAAGCGCGCGCGTCAGCAATGGGCTATGTCCCGTACGCAAGTTCAAAACTTGGTTGTTGGTGTGACCGAAGGTTTCAAGAAAGAGCTTGAGATCAACGGTGTTGGTTACCGTGCACAAATGCAAGGTAACGTGCTGAAACTGC
>CAZRFT010000092.1:0-2283 GCA_964599255.1 uncultured Neptunicoccus sp.
ATTGATGTGCCCCATTTTTGCGCCGAACAAGGACATGAATTGGTTGCCACCGAAGAGCTGGCAGAAGAAACCCAATATTTCGTCCAAAAAAGACCGAAATCACCATAAATTAATATTGTTCTTTGGCATAGCTCACCCCATATGCTATGCATTCAACGCATAACAAATAAAGAGCAGATTAATGGATTGGGACAAATTACGCATATTTCACGCAGTTGCAGATATTGGCAGTTTGACCCATGCAGGTGACACGCTTCATCTGTCGCAATCCGCTGTGTCGCGCCAAATTCGTGCGCTGGAAGAAAGCCTAAACACGATCTTGTTTCACCGCCATGCACGGGGACTTATCCTAACCGAACAGGGCGAGTTACTTTATGACGCGACGAAATCCATGTCGCGGCGTTTGGATGCAGCAGAGGCGCGTATTCGGGACAGTAAAGACGAAGTTTTTGGCGAGCTTCGCGTAACCACAACCACGGGTTTTGGCACGCTATGGCTCGCACCGCGAATTGGTCAGCTTTACAAGCTATATCCAGATTTGAATATTGATTTGATATTGGAAGAGCGGGTGCTGGATTTGCCAATGCGCGAAGCCGATGTCGCCATTCGCATGAAAGAACCCAGCCAAGCCGATCTGGTGCGTCGTCGCTTGATGGATGTGAATATGCAGCTTTTTGCGACCCAAGATTATCTCGATCAGCATGGGGTGCCTGAAAGTTTTGCCGATTTGGCCAATCATCGGCTTATCACGCAAAGCGTTAGTGCCCGCCAGGTCAGTGAAAGTTTAGCCTGGTTCAAACCATTGCTTGATAGCGATCATAAATCGCATTTGACGGTGAATAGCTACTTTGGGGTCCTGCAGGCGGTGCGTCACCATGTCGGGATCGGTGTTTTACCCGATTATACATCCGTTGAGGTACCCGAGCTGGTTCGAGTCCTACCCAATGAACAAAGCCAAATGGTGCCTGTTTTCCTCGCTTTCCCCGAAGAATTGCGCCATTCGAAGCGCGTCATGGCGTTCAGAGACTTTGTTTTGGATGAAATCCGCAATTACAAACACGAAAAGACTGCATCGGATATCAATTAACTATTTGTTTTAGTTGATTTTTTAGAAACGCCATTCGCAAAACGCATAGCGGATATGCGTTTTGAACACTTGTTGTTAACATTTCGCGTTTATACATGACCCCTGAAGCAAGAAGTTGAGCATATCCTTCTTTCTTCACCTCCCTGTTGGACTTCGGCCGAGCTTTTGCTCGGCCCTTTTTTTTTGGCTAAAGCCTTTCTTTGATTTGGGCCTTTGTTGGGTTGTTGCTTTTCCTTCAGCCTCGAAGCCATTAAGAAGCCCGTAAAGAATCTTAAACGAGCAATTTAATGTCCATCGAGCCAGAAATTACCGAAGATGTCATCGCCCAGCATGGGTTAAGCCCGGAAGAATACGAAGAAATCCTAGGCCAGCTTGATCGCACCCCGACATTCACCGAATTGGGTATTTTTTCTGCGATGTGGAACGAGCATTGTTCCTATAAATCCTCCAAAAAATGGCTACGCACGTTACCCACCGAAGGGCCGCAGGTGATTTGTGGACCTGGCGAAAATGCAGGTATCATTGATATCGGGGATAATCAGGCCATCGTCTTTAAGATGGAAAGCCACAACCACCCGTCCTATATCGAGCCTTATCAAGGCGCGGCAACGGGTGTGGGCGGTATTTTGCGTGATGTCTTTACAATGGGCGCGCGTCCGATTGCGGCGATGAACTCTCTGTCTTTTGGGTCAATAGATCATCCAAAAACCAAAAGCCTGATCAACGGGGTTGTTGAAGGAATTGGCGGTTATGGAAACTGTTTTGGCGTCCCGACTGTAGGCGGCGAGGTTCGTTTTCATGAAGCCTATAACGGTAATTGCTTGGTCAATGCATTTGCTGCCGGGCTGGCTGATGCGGATAGTATTTTTTACTCTGCCGCAAGTGGTGTGGGCATGCCCGTGGTGTATTTGGGTGCAAAGACAGGTCGTGACGGCGTTGGTGGTGCGACAATGGCCTCTGCCGAGTTTGACGACACAATCGAGGAGAAACGCCCAACAGTTCAAGTGGGCGATCCCTTCACTGAAAAGCGCTTAATGGAAGCAACGTTAGAGCTCATGGCGACTGGGGCTGTTATTTCCATTCAAGATATGGGTGCGGCGGGTTTAACTTGTTCTGCGGTCGAAATGGGCGACAAGGGCAATCTTGGCGTACGCCTAGACCTAGAAAAAGTACCCGTACGCGAAGAAAACATGACC
>CAZRFT010000093.1:0-3668 GCA_964599255.1 uncultured Neptunicoccus sp.
TGTATTCCTCTGCCACCTTATTGCGCCATATCGATGTTTTTGATCAGGCATTGGAAGGCATGGACCACCTTGTTTGCTATGCGATGAAAGCAAATAGCAATTTGGCAGTGGTGAAGCTTTTGGGCGATCACGGTGCAGGCATGGATGTTGTCTCTGGCGGTGAATATCGCCGTGCTCGCGTTGCTGGTGTTGATGGATCGAAAATTGTTTTCTCTGGTGTGGGCAAGACCCGCGAAGAAATGGCCCTGGCCCTCGAAGGGGGTATTCGGCAGTTCAACGTTGAAAGTGAACCCGAACTTATCGCGCTTTCAGAAGTTGCCTCATCTATGGGTAAGACAGCTCCGATTACAGTGCGGGTTAACCCCGATGTTGATGCAAAAACCCACGAAAAAATATCGACAGGAAAATCGGAAAATAAATTCGGCATCCCAATTTCCAAAGCACGCGAGGTCTACAAATTCGCGTCCGAATTGCCGGGAATCGAGATTATTGGGATCGATGTTCACATTGGCTCGCAATTAACCGATTTGGAGCCTTACCGTCTGGCCTATCAAAAAGTTGCTGAATTAACGGAAACTTTGCGTGCTGATGGTCACGATATTCGACGTCTGGATCTAGGTGGTGGATTAGGCATCCCTTATGAAACCTCGAATGAGGCACCACCTTTGCCGATGGATTACGGCCAAGTGGTTAAGGAAACCGTGGGTCATTTGGGCTGCGAGGTCGAAATCGAGCCGGGCCGGTTGATTGCAGGCAATGCTGGCTTGTTGGTTTCTTCTGTGATTTACAACAAAGAAGGTGAAGGGCGCGATTTTCTAATCGTCGATGCGGCGATGAATGATTTGATCCGTCCCGCAATGTATGAAGCTCATCATGACATTGTGCCAGTGATTGAAGCGACCGCCGGCGCGGATCGCCACCCGGTGGATATTGTTGGCCCCGTCTGCGAGTCTGGGGATACTTTTGCAAAACAACGCAACCTTCCCCGTGTTGATGCAGGACAAATGATCGCCTTTCGATCTGCGGGCGCATATGGCGCGGTTATGGCATCTGAATATAATTCGCGCCCTCTGATCCCCGAAGTGTTGGTGAATGGGCATCAATTCGCCGTTATTCGACCCAGACCAAGCTTTGACGAGATGCTGAATCGAGATACAGTCCCAGAGTGGCTGTAGGCAAAATGCCTTCTCGCAAGTCCGAAAGGCTCATATGGCAAATCGCAAGCGTGACCCGATTGCGCGAATTTTAAATCGAAAAATATTCGCAACCCGTGCGGTAATCACATGGGAACGAGCGCTGACGGCCTTTTGGCTACCGCTTAGCTTTACTGCACTGATATTCGTTCTGTATCGTTGGGATGTCTTTGGGTTTCTAAACGACACCGAAACCGCAATTGCCTTTGGCGTTTTGGGATTGGGTGTTCTTTTTGGCTTCTATCGAAGCGGCAGGGATTTTTTGCCTGCGAGCCGTGGAGATGCCATTAGACGCCTTGATCTGACCCATGCGGAAATGCCGATCACTGCGTTAAAGGATAAACTTGCGCTGCAGGCAGATGACGAAGAAACGCAGGCTCTGTGGCTTTTACATCAGGAACGTATGAAAGAAGAGGCCGCTAAATCCAAAGTGCCGCCCGCCAATGTCAGACTTTCAAAGCGGGATCCTTGGGCGTTTCGGTTGATTTCCATTTTGGCGCTATTGGTTGCAGCGATCTTTGCCGATCCCAACGCTGTTCATCGCTTGGCAAATGGGGAGGAGGGCTTTGGCCCGGCAGGGCCACGATTTGAGATTTGGGCGCGCCCTCAACTTTATACGGGCCAACCCACGATTTATCTTAATGATGTCGGTTCGGATCAGAATGTTGAAATTCCGATTAATTCTGAAATTCTGGTACGCAGTTACGCACCTATTGGCGAACTAAGGCTAACCGAAACAATTTCGCCCACTGGTACAACATCTTTCGACGACGACGGCGCCGATGTGCAGTCGATCACCTTTGTTGCGACACAATCAGGGCGATTAAGGGTTGATGATATCGACGGGGAAGATTTGGGTTGGACCATCACAGTGACGCCAGATTTGCCGCCTGAAATCGAAATAACTGGCGAGATGTCCCGAAGCCTTGCGGGCGCCATGCGCCTACCGTTTTCTGCACGAGATGACTATGGCGTCACAGGTGGGGACATGCAGATTGCGTTGGACGTGGCGCGAGTGGAACGGCGCTATGGTTTCGCGCTTGAACCTGAAAAGCGGGAAAATCTTCTGGCCGAACTTCCCTTACCCTTTACAGGTGACCTGCGAGAGTTTGAGGCGGTAATTGAAGAGGATTTTGCCACCCATCCGTGGGCAGGTTTGCCGGTTGCTATTGACTTGGCCGCTGAAGATGCGTTTGGCAATCGCGCATCAATTGAAACCTTGCAAACTGAAATGGCGAAGAAGCGGTTTTTTGACCCGCTTGCCGCCGCGATCATCGACATCCGTGCCCAGATCTTGTGGAACCGAGAAAACCTTGAACGCGCCGATTATTTACTACGCGCAATTTCCTATCGCCCCGAAGGAGTTTTTACCCAACAAAAAGCGTTCCTGCTGACACGTTCGGTAATTCGACGCATCGGATATCTACGCGACAGTCAAATTGACGATGACGAGGTTATTGAAAAAATTGCCGAACAGCTATGGCAAGCCGCGCTGTTGATCGAGCATGGCGATCTGAATGATGCCGAAGAGCGCCTGAAACGGGCCCAAGACCGTTTGGCAGAAGCGATGGAAAACGGTGCCACCCAAGAAGAAATTGAAGAGCTCATGAATGAGCTGCGCGAGGCAACCCGTGAATATATTCGCCAATTGGCACAAAATGCCGAACGTCGTGAAATGTCATCGAACGCGCCTCAATCGGGTCAACAGATGACCCAAGACCAATTGCAAGAGATGATGGATCGCATCCAGGAACTAATGGAGCAGGGTCGAATGGAGGAAGCCCAAGAGCTTCTGCGTCAGCTACAAGAGATGCTGCAAAATATGGAAGTTGTTCAACAAGAGGGCCAAGGCGGTCAGGGTGAAGGGTTGCAGGATACGCTACGTGATCAACAAGATCTTGCGGATGACACCTTCCGTCAACTCCAAGATCAGTTCGAACAGCAGCAACAAGGTCAAGAAGGCCAACAGGATGGCAATCAATCAGGCGGCCAACAAGAGGGTCAGCAACAGGGCCAGCGTGGTTCTGGCACATCAGAGCAGGGTGCTGGCGGCCAAGGTCAGGCACTTTCTGATCTTGCTGAACGGCAAGAAGCCCTGCGCGAGATGTTGCGCAACCAACGTGGTGGCTTGCAAAGTGACGGAAGCGCCGAAGGCGAAGCCGCAGAGGAAAGTCTGGGTAATGCCGAAGAAAGCATGGAATCCGCTGAAGACGCAATTCGCGATGGCGAATTGGGAGAGGCGCTAAATCAGCAAGCTGAAGCGCTTGACCAATTGAGACGCGGCATGCGTGCGTTAAACGAACAACAACAAGCACAGAACACCGAAAGCGAAGGCGGCGGCCAGGGTGATGCATTTGCAAGCGGTGCGCCGGGCTCAGGGGATGAACGCGATCCCTTGGGACGCAGCCTTAACGGTCAAGACGCAAACGGATCTGCTCTATCTGATGCCCAAAACTTTGGTGTGGAAGACAACCG
>CAZRFT010000094.1:0-3249 GCA_964599255.1 uncultured Neptunicoccus sp.
CCCATTCAAGAGGGTCGCAAGGCGCTGAATGGTGTGAACCTGGGAGAGGGTGCATTTGCCTATCTCGATCCACCCTTTAGCCCGGCGCACGTCATATTGCAGCAATCCGCATTCAGCCCGCAAATGCTCGTTGATCTTGAATTCCAAGCCCTGCACCGGGGGCATGAAGGCTTTCGGCGGGTTCTGAGAAAGCTCGGCACAAGCGGAGACTGGGATATCCGGGAAATCTGTTGACGCTAAGGGCAAGCGGGATCGCCAGACGTCTCGATTTGGATGAAATACACATCATTTGAAGGTCCGCTTGCAGATGTTACGTACTTTCGTTGACGCCGCAGCATTCTGCACTTAGGGCTCTCACCCGACCTTCTCTGCACTTCGCCCGAACGGCTGCTCCGGCGCTGGGGTACTATTTCGCCCCCAGCCTTAGGCGACCCCACGAAGGCCTTTCACATTGGGGCGACAAAGCGGAAACAGTACAATGGAGGTCGCGACTTGGATCGGAAGGTGTCGACTCACAAAAAATCAAATTCGCCCAGTCTGATGAGGATGCCCACTTGACACGGCCGCGTTCATTCATGTTTTGTTGAAACTTTTTCTTCAATACAGTTTAATCAGCCCAAAACATGGATTTCCGTCGCTGGCGTAAGATGCAGCGCATCTCGAAAATAATGGAAGTAATTTCGCCATAGGTTTCGGGAGATACTTCAAAATTCGCCGTCTGAAATGTCCCTCCAGTCGCGGCAACAAATAATTCTAAGTCGAGATCTCGAAACCTCTCAAATCGGCTTTTCAAAATGGTTTTAGTCAGTTGTTCATAATAAGTTGTGGCGTCAAGTTTGGCTCTCAATTTGTGGGAGATTTGCTCACGATTGTTTTCATGCGTACTTTTATTAAGCCAATATTCCGCGCAAAGCACCTCAATCTCATCGAGGTCAGCGATGTAGTCCTTGATTAGGTCATTCTGTGCCGACAGAAAATTTAAATATGACGTGAAAACATAAGCCGCAATGCTAGCGACAGACACCGCTAAAACAGAGCTCAAATACGTGTGAATATCTTCCATTAAAATTTATGGCGCGTCTTTTATGTATTTTAAAATTGCATGCTTATACCTGCCAAAGTTTGGTTTGCCTGGGTCAATTTCCAGATGTGAGAGAATATCGGCTTTCGACAAACCCTCTTTACGAACCAAACCACCAAATGCCTCTTCAAGAAATGAAGAGCCAAAACTCATAACGCCTCGAAGTGAAACAGTTAAGACATGACCTTGTTCAATTGCGGTTTCGATTTTTGGCAGCAATATGTTCTTGCGATAATCTTCGCCGTTATACGTGCTGTCGTTCGAATCCCGTCCAGACGGATACCTTGAAAAATCAGCGATAAGTAGCAAATTGTTGTTCTCCATCAGGAAACTACCATCGGTAACGTCAACTCCCACTCGACGAGAGTTCCTTCTAGTGCAGTATCCAAGCGCCTTTTAAAAACGCCGACACCCTTTCCATACTTATATAGACCATTCCGGCTCAAAATCGAGAGTGTTCCGTCAGGACAAGCGTCAATAAGATCTTGCATCTGCGGCAATCCTAGACCCCGGCTGACGTCGTTTGTCTGGGTTTTTCCTCTCTTCATAGAGAAATTGATAAACTCGTGGTCAATCAAATTTTTGCTTCCTGCGTAATCAAAGTCACTGATTATGGATTTCATCACGGCTTCAACTGTTTCTTTGTACCACGCACGCTTGGGAAGAGTACCTGGTATGGACGCTCCTTGATCATACACAACTATTGTTAAAGTATTCTTATTTCTGTCGGCTTTTGCCGACATCCACCACTTTTTCGGTAAATTATGACGAGAGTTCGATACAAACTCTTGTGGGTAGGCATGACGCGCCACGTTGATCATGGCTTCACTTATCGCACTGTTGATATCCGGGACAAGATTTTCTGATAAACCAGCATCAACTGACAAATAGTCGAGGAGCTCTAGAATAACATCTGAAGCCTGCTCAAGCCCATCTGCGTTTCTTCCGGATAGGATCTTCGACACTTTGTAGGAAGACTTAACTTTTTCTTCGTAGACTTCTCTTATTATCTCAGCAGGTGAATGACCAATAATTTCGAAAAACCCCAGTTCATACAAAGTTTGGTATGCCATTCTGCTCCAATTGGGGAAATCAATTGCAGGAGGTACTTGAATTGAATCTGACACTGCTCTGTCGTAAATCGCCGCCAAGACAAGTGCGGGCGCTGTTCCAAAATCACTGATTTTGTTGAAACTAGTATAGCCCTTAATAGTTGGAACACCTTTGTTATTGAGCTTTATCCAACTTTTTTTCTTCGAACTTCCTTTTCCGCCGAATTTTCCGCTCAACTTGCTTAGGAAACTTAGAGTTTCCTCTGTGTTGTCCTCAAAGCATAAAATTGAGGGTGGATAAGAGGGCGCGCTAAGGCAGTGTACTCGCGTAATTTCGACACCATCCCATGCATCGACCACAATTGGAGAAAATTTTGTCCTGCTGTTCTTTGGTTTTTTGGGCCCACTTTTTTGCCCGATGGAATGGCGTTTGGCCTTTCTTATCAAAAAAGCTCTTTGCCTTTGGGACAACTTTTTCATTGATCAGTACTTTATGATATAAGGATTTGAAATCGGAAGATTCAATTTTTTTGTAGGAACAAAAATATAATACCGGGCTCAGGTCCTTTTTTGAAAGCAAATTATATGGCACTGCAAGTGTTATTCGTTACGATTTCGTCATTTCTATCTTAGGGTGCCAGCCATCACTAGTTGTTTAGGTTATGCCAAACCCGAAGATGCTGCACTCACCGCCCACGCCCCAAATCTCTATCGCGCTCAATCTGCTGCTGCCGTTCCTGCTCCGCGCGAATGTGTTTAACCTTCATCTCATGTTCAATCGGATTGAGGCGTGTATCGTAGCGGCGAGGTCCAGGTGTTTCCAGGAACTTACCAATGAACCCTTTTGGCAAGAGTTTTGTGAACCTAGCCCTACTTTCCGGCGAGACAGACATTCCAGGCGCGTTAAGCGGCAGCTTCGGATCCTCTAGCGCCTTGACGTCATGCCAACCGAAATACCTTGTGCCTTCCAAAATTCTCTCATGGAGCTGAACAGCCGAGATCTTAAGTGGAATCTCGCCACGCATAAGTTTCTCCAGTTCGGCCCTCCCCTCCAAGATCTGCTCGTAGGTTGGTCCTTGACCTGTTTTGCGCATAACTGAGAGATCGTACAGAACG
>CAZRFT010000095.1:0-10453 GCA_964599255.1 uncultured Neptunicoccus sp.
GATGATATCTTGGGAGTCTAGCTGCACAGCCTTAGCAACCGCTTTGTAATTGTCCCCAACATAGCCACCAAAGTAACTAGGATCATCGGAATTCACCGTAGCGAGCAGCCCTGCATTCAGTGCTTTCTTAATTGGATGATCTGACAGATTTTCGATCCCCTTAAGCCGCAAGTTAGAGAGTGGGCACATGGTCAGGGGTGTTTGCTGTTTTGCCAGACGCTCAATGAGCTTCGGATCTTCAAAAGCTCGATTGCCGTGATCGACGCGAGATACACCAAGGTCATCAAGCGCAGAACGAACGTATTCTGCAGGCCCCTCTTCGCCCGCATGCGCTACAGCTTTAAACCCCTCATCACGTGCAGCTTTAAAGACGCGTTTGAAAATTTCAGGGTGTCGCCCCTTTTCAGAGCTATCCAAACCGACCGCATAGATATGATCTTTGTGCTGACAGGCGCAGTCAAATGCTTCAAACGCCTCCTCCTCGGACAGATGACGCAGAAAGCACATGATCAAGCGGCTTGAGATATCCATTTGAGAGTGCGCTTCATCAAGCGCTCGGGTGATGCCGGCAAGGACCGTTTCAAAGGCAACACCACGCTCCATATGCGCTTGCGGGTCAAAGAAAATCTCTGCATGCCGAACGCCTTGTCCATGTACCTTTTCTAAGTAGGCGTAGGTCAAGTCAAAGAAATCCTGCTCCTCGATCAGAACGGACATGCCTTGGTAGTAGATATCCAAAAAGTCTTGGAGGTTGTTGAATTCGTAAGCGGCTTGCACGTCCGCCACTGTCGAATAGGGCAAGTCCACATTGTTGCGCTTCGCAAGGGCAAGCATCATTTCAGGCTCTAACGTGCCCTCAATATGTAAATGCAGCTCGGCCTTTGGAAGATGGTCAATAAGGCGATCTAGGTTCATCGTTCAATCCTCCAATGTGAAGGCGTCTGGCAGAAGCTCCTGTATCGAGCGGATCACGTAGTCGCCGTCTTTGTTTGAGCAAATGATTGGAACGTCCCGTCCAAATTCGTAAATCACCTGCCGACAAATACCGCAGGGGGTGATTTTAGTTTCAGTGGTATTGCTGACCGCGATGGCTTTGATTTTTCGAACACCATCTGACATCGCTTTTGCAACCGCCGTACGTTCCGCACAAATTGTGGCGCCGAAACTTGCGTTTTCGATATTGCAGCCGGTGATGACCTCGCCATCCTCCATCAAAAAGGCGGCTCCGACAGGAAACTTGGAATAGGGCACATAGGCTGTTTTCATCGCCTCTTGGGCCTGCCCGATCAGCTTCTCAATTTCTTCATTTGTCATATGGGACACCGATTGCAGCAGGCGGGCTGGGACGCCCAATAAATCCAGCGAGCAAAAGCACCGTAACGATGTAAGGAATTGCCAGCATGAATGTGACGGGAATTTCACCGATCAATGGCAGTTCAACCCCTTGAAGGCGCGACGTCGCCGCCTCTAGGAAACCAAATAACAAACAGGCAAACAATGCCTTCCACGGGCGCCAGTTGCCGAAGATGACGGCAGCCAATGCAATGAAGCCTTTACCCGCGGACATATCACGAATGAAGTTTGAGCCTGATGAGATCGACAGATAAGCGCCTGCAATCCCGCAAAGCAATCCGCCGATGATCAAGGCTCGATAACGCAACCAGTAAACAGAGATGCCTGCGCTATCGACCGCTTGTGGAAGCTCTCCCACGGCCCGAAGCCGTAGGCCAAAGCTGGTGCGGTATAAAACAAAGAATGCAAAAGGCACGGCGGCTAGAGCAACATAGGTAAGAGGCGAATGCCCCGAAATAAATTCGCGATAGATTGTCCCAACAACGGGAATATTATTTAGAAGCTCCACGCCGGGAAGCGTAATCGGGCGGAACCGATCCGTGCTGTCTAACAATGGGGTCTGTCCACCTGTTTTGAATAGTGCGATCCCAATGATGATCGTAAGACCAGCAGCCAAAATATTGATTGCAACACCAGAGACGACCTGATCCCCTTTATGTGTAATTGTTGCGAAACCGTGCAGAAGTGACATGCCCATCGACCCAATCATGGCACCAAATAAGCCTAGCCAAGGCGATCCGGTCATCGCTGTCACAGCTGCGGCGATGAAGGCGCCAGTAAGCAATTTCCCTTCCAATGAGATATCAACGACACCCGAGCGTTCGGCAAATATGCCAGCCATCGCGCATAGGATTAGCGGTGTCGCCAGTCGCAGTGTAGCGTCAAACGCGAGCAGGACCTGAAGCAAGAACTCAACCATCAGAAGCCCCTTCGACACCGACATGCCGCAAGACCCAAGCAAGTGCAGGCGCCATCATATAAGCAAGAGCGCCGGAGAATAGAATAACCATACCTTGGATTAACAATACCATTTCCCGCGTGATGGACTTGAATTCAAAATCGAGCTCGACGCCACCTTGGAACAACGCGCCAAAAAGAAGTGCTGCAAGGAATATTCCAAACGGATGATTGCGCCCCATAAGCGCAACCGCAATCCCCGTAAAACCAAAGCCATTTGTGAAATTAAGTATCGCACGGTTGTGAACACCCATGATTTCGTTGGTTGCCATAAGCCCAGCAAACGCACCCGAAATAATCATTGTGATCATGATGACGCGCGGCACATTAATGCCGGCATATTTCGCAGCATCTGGATTTTTACCTGTAGCGCGTATTTCGAACCCCAATCGCGTTTTCCAAATCAAGATCCAAAATAGAAAGAGCGACGCGATTGCAATAAAAAAGCTGAAATTAAAGGGCGACTTAGCACCGCCAAAGACGTCAACAAATTTAGGGATATGTGACGTTTCAGGGAAGATCGGAGTTTGTGGGCTTTGCTGTCCCGCTTGCATCATAGGTCCAGCAAGCAGCCAAACCATCAAAGAAGCCGCTAAAAAGTTGAACATGATGGTGGTAATCACGATATGAGAGCCGCGATAAGCTTGGAGGTAACCCGGGATCAACGCCCATAACGCCCCAAACATCGCACAAGAAAATATCACCAATGGTATGACAACAAAGGTCGGAAGATACGGGCCGAAAAGAAAAGCAGCTAGTGCAGCGCCAAGCCCACCTAAATAGGCCTGTCCTTCCCCCCCAATATTAAACATCAACGCGTGGAAGGCTGTGGCAACAGCCAATCCTGTGAAAATAAAATTCGTGGTGTAATACAGCGTGAAGCCAAGGGAACCCTTGAACACAAACGCACCTTTCACCATGACGGTGAGCGCCTCTAATGGATTTTCGCCGATAATCGCAACAATGACGCCGCAGACGATCAGAGCCACTAAGAGATTCACAATCGGCAGAAGATAGATTTCTGCCCATTTGGGTAAATCCGCACTCATGCCGCAACACCTGCCATCATTAGCCCAAGCGCATTGGCATCGGTTTTCTTTGCTTCCACGACGCCCATATTTCTACCGTCATTCATAACCATAATGCGGTCGGCAAGACTCATGACCTCATCAAGTTCGACCGAGACAAGCACAATCGCACAGCCCCGATCGCGAAGCGCAATAAGTTGATTGTGGATAAATTCGATTGCACCAACGTCCACGCCGCGTGTCGGTTGCCCAACGATTAAGACCTTGGGATCAGCAAACATTTCGCGCGCAATGACAATTTTTTGTTGATTGCCACCTGAAAAGTTTCTTGCTGGAAGCTTTGGATTGGCAGGTCGCACGTCATATTTTTCCATTTGTGCTTCACAATGCGCGGTAACCGCTTTGGCATCCATCAAACGCCCGCCGCCGGTCAGGGCGGTTTTGTGATACCCAAGAACCATGTTTTCCTGTGCCTCAAAATCCAGCACAAGCCCATGTTCATGACGATCCTCTGGTATGTGCCCCATTCCAATGTTTCGCAAGGCAGAGGGATCTGTTGGATTGGTCGGATTAACCGTCTGCCCGAGTATGGAAACCCTGCCTGAACCAATGGGACGCATCCCGCCCAAAACTTCCATTAGTTCAGATTGGCCATTTCCAGAGACGCCAGCAATTCCAAAAATTTCCCCTGCTTTTACCTCAAAACTCAAATCTTCGATTACTTGGTGGCCGCGCGACGACCAGATATTAAGACCCTCTACTGATAGTTGTGCCTCCTTCGGTTTGGACGTTCCCTTATCGACAGAAAGCAAAACTTTTCGCCCGACCATAAGTTCGGCCAGTTCCTGTGGGTTGGTTTTTTTCGTCACACGGTGCCCAACCATTTCTCCCTGACGCATGATCGAGACGTTATCGGTGATCGCCATGATCTCGTCTAGCTTATGCGTAATCAGCAAAATCGTAACACCGTCTTTTCGGAGAACTTTCAGAATTTCAAAAAGCTGTTCTGTTTCTTGCGGTGTCAGAACCCCTGTGGGTTCGTCCAGAATCAAAATTTTTGCCCCGCCTTTCAACGCTTTTAGAATTTCTACCCGCTGACGCGTTCCGACATTCAAGTCGCTGATCAAAGCATGAGGATCTACATGCATGCCGTAGTTTTCACCAAGCTCTTGAAGTCGAGCGATTGTGGCCGTTTGCCCGCTTTTAAGGGTAAGACCACCTTCAGAACCCAACATTACATTTTCAAGAACAGTGAATCGAGGAACCAGCATGAAATGTTGGTGGACCATGCCGATGCCAGCATTGATGGCATCTGCCGAGCCGTTGATCTTCAACTCTTCCCCGTTGACTTTCATTCCACCTCGATCAGCAGGGTGAAGGCCATAAAGGATATTCATCAAAGTGGATTTGCCAGCACCATTTTCACCAATAATACCGTGAATGGTGCCAGCTTCGACACTTAGATCAATATCCTTATTTGCATGAACGGGACCAAAGGATTTGGATATACCTTTTAGATCCAGTGCAAGACGAGCGGCCTTTGGGCCGCTCGTTTTTTTTGATTTATTTGCCATTATTTAAGCAGGGCAATTATCATCAGAGCGATAATCGTGAACAGAAATTTCACCCGCCACAATCTTCGCCGCTGCATCTTCAATTGCCGCTTTCATTTCGTCAGTGATCAACGCTTGGTTATTCTCGTCTAACGCCCAACCAACGCCACCTTCGGCAAGGCCCAAAGAATTTACACCTGAAGTGAACTCGCCCTTCATTGCATCCATAAAGGTATTGTAAGCCGCAACGTCTACGCGTTTCAGCATGGATGTAAGAACAGAACCAGGCGCAAGATGGTTTTGATTTGAATCAACACCAATGGAGAACTTACCCGCATCCTTAGCTGCGTTGATAACGCCGATGCCTGTTCCGCCTGCTGCTTGATAAACAACATCAGCTCCACGGTCGATTTGACCCTGTGTTAGTTCTGCGCCCTTTGCTGGGTCACCCCATGCAGCCGGTGTTGTACCGGTCATATTTTGAAGAACTGTTACGGATGAATTTGCAGATTTAGCACCCTGAACGTAACCGCAAGCAAACGCGCGGATTAGTGGAATATCCATGCCACCGACGAATCCAACAGTCCCCGTTTCCGATTTCATCGCGGCCGCAATGCCGACAAGGTATGACCCTTCATGTTCTTTGAATGCATATTGACGAAGATTGTCGCCCTCAAGCCAGTTCACATCAATGATCGAAAAGTTTACATCTGGATTAGCAGCTGACACCGCAGCGATCGCGTCTGCCTGTGCAAAACCAACACCAAGGACAACTGACGCACCGCGCTCAACCATCCGCTCCATTGCCTGCTGACGCTGCGCCTCATTCGTAACTTCGAATTCCATTACTTCGATGCCTGTCTCTTCAGTGAATTTTTTTACACCGTTGTACACGCCTTCGTTGAACGATTTGTCGAATTTACCGCCCATGTCATATATAACAGCCGGCTTGAATCCTTCCACAACTTCGAAATCCTTGCCATCATCAGCAATGAATAGAACGTAAGCTGCGACGGCAATTGCCAACGCACAAACGCCTAAAATTATATTTCTCATATTCTCTCTCCTTGTTTTACTCGCCTTGAAAGGCGCCTATTTCAGACCGATTTCTTTCAGTCTTTCATCTAAAAACTCACCCGCAGTCTGATGATCCAAACGCACTTCTGGGCGCGGATGCATGAATAGCGGCATTGAATATCTTGATCTGTTTTCCTGCGCCGGCGGATTTATCACACGGTGCGGCGTGGATGGATAATATCCGCGACTAGCTTGCTGCAACATATCTCCAGCATTGACGGTGATGTAACCTTCGTTGCACGGCACATCGTGCCAATTGCCGTCTACATCTTGCGCCTGAAGGCCGGGTTCAGACCCAGTCACCAGCAAGGTAATCAAATTGATATCGCCATGGGCTGCAGCACGAACCTCTCCTTGCTCCACATCTTCCGGCAATGGGGGATAATGCAAAATACGAAGAAGGTTGGAGTCTGATCCTTCGACCATCTCTGCAAATGGCATTGAGATTTGATCTGTCACATCCTTAGGCGAGGCTTCATCCAACCAGCCAAGTAGCATTTTGCCCATGTCAATCATGCGTTGATTGAATTTGCGCGTTACATCTTCGATTTCAGCAGGCACTTCTTTGTTCTGATAGACATGGAAAAACTCTTTCAGATCCTTGTGCTTCGCATCCTTCGCATTCTCAGATTTATAACCAAAAAAACCGTTGGTCTCGCCAGGTTGAACAGCGAACTTGTCTTTTCCGTCGGTACCAAACCAGCCCGACCAGGCATCATACATCGCTTTAATATCATCAGCGGAAATGTCATGATCTTTGATGATCGCAAATCCGGTTTCGGTAAAACTTTTCGAAAATTTTTGCGCAGCATCGGGTTCGGACGGGCTTATGGCTAGAACACTAAATTCGCTCATTTGTTGCTCCTAAAATCCGCTTGCGATTGTATTAAGAAACAGAGCTTTGACTTCGTCCCCGTTAATACCCGCGCCGATTTGGCTTAGCTTTCTGTTTGGATCGGAGGCCAGAGCAGTCTGACCAATCCTTTCGCCAGATAGCTTAACCTCAATTGCGTGATTCTCAAGAGTAAAGAGGTCGGGTCGGATGCAGGCAATAACGGCCGCTGGGTCATGAAGATAACACCCCGAAAGATCGACATTCTCTTCGTAAAATTTAATGTAGAAATCAGCAGCCCTTGCTAGAAATCCGCCTAGGGTGGGTGCCTTCTTTGCAAGTTCAGCAAAATCATCGCGGTTACATACGACTTGGGAGGTCACATCCAGCCCTATCATGACCAATGGCCAGTCTGCGGCGAAAACGATGTCAGCGGCATGGGGGTCATTCCAAATATTTGCTTCCGCATACTCAGTAACATTGCCCGCCATCGGGTACGCGCCACCCATGATAACGACTTTCTTCACCTTGCTGGCAATTGAGGGGTCTAATTTCAGTGCATTAGCGATATTTGTCAGCGGCCCAATTGGACAAAGCGTTATCTCACCAGGCGCAGCATTAATCTGATCAACGATAAATTGCGCTGCATCGGTTGGTTGGGCTTTTTGTTTGATGGGATGGGGCGGAATTTCACCAAATCCTTCCACACCGTGGACATAGTCAGACACGGGATTTGGGGGAATGACCAAAGGCTTCTTCGCCCCCATAGCTACTGGGGTAGGAACTTTTGCAATCTCAGAAAGCGCGATAGCATTCCGCGCTGCTTTTTCAACGGTTACGTTTCCAAATATTGCAGTTAAGCCAATCACCTCGATCTCTGGGTGCAGAAAGGCAAAGAAAATCGCCATCGCGTCATCAACGCCTGGATCGGTATCAATGATGAGTTTTTCAACCATTTTGTGCTTTCAAAAATTCTAATGTTTCTGTTTCGTTGGGGATTGCTTGGGCTGCCCCCTCTTTTGTCACTTGTAGTGCACTCGCCGCAGCCGCGAAACGGAGCGCTTCCTTGGGCGATTCACCTTTATCGAAATAGGCCAAGAACGCGCCCAAAAAAGTGTCGCCTGCGCCCGTGGTGTCCTTGGGCTCGACACTGAATGACATTTGCTCGATTTTCTCATTTCCGAGAAACAATTCCGAACCTAGCGATCCTTTTGTAACCAAAAGCATGGGCAGCCCAAGCGCTTCCACATTTTTTCCCGTCGCTTTGGCTAAGTCGGCCGCCTCCGTCTCATTTACCGCCAAAATATCGAGCTGTGGAAGGAGTGGAAGGACCGCTTCTTTATCAAAGGGGGCCGCTGAGTAGGCCAGTTTTAAACCCTTTTCCTTTGCCTTTTTTCCAATCAACGATCCATTGTTAATCTCATTTTGAAACAGAACAATATCATCCTGAGTAGCTTCATCGATTGCGGCGTTTATTTGCGTCTCCGCTAACGCTTGGTTCGCACCACCTAGGATTACAATCTGATTTTCAGCGGCGGCATCGACATAGATCACGGCATTGCCGGTGGGCACCTCAATGCTTGCCACGTCGCTCACGGACACCCCGAATGCTTCCATTTGATTGATCGCCCACGTTCCATCTGGCCCCACGGCGCCGACATGTCGAACGCCCCCACCAGACTGAGCAATCGCAACAGACTGATTTAAACCCTTCCCACCCAGGAATTTCATGTAGCTTTGTGCGCTCAGGGTCTCGCCAGGCTTCGGGAGGTTTTGAAGCCGATAAACATGGTCAATATTAATCGAACCAAAATTCCAAATCATTGACCGACGATGACGATAGTTACGCATGAGTGCAAGCCCAAAACCTTGATCCCTTGGAATTTCTTGCGTAACGAAACCCATGGCTCAGGATTTGGATCGCATATTTCAGGCACTTTCAGACGCGACGCGTCGCGAGATTTTGGTGATGCTGCTGGAGGATGACATGGCGGTCACTGATGTCGCCGAACCTTTTGAAATGTCCTTGGCCGCAATCTCTAAACACCTACAAGTTTTGGCAGATGCTGGACTGATAGAGCAAGAGCGCAGAGGTCGTGTAAAATGGTGCAAATTGCTCCCTGAAGCAATGCGCGAAGCGATCATTTGGATCCAAAGCTTCGGTCAATTTGAGGCCATGGATTATGATCAGTTTGAAGCCTTTCTTGAGGCGCAATCCGTTCAAGAAAAATCGACTAAAAGCTAAGTCAATTTTGACCCCTCCTAAAGGTTTTGCATCTAGCAAACGTCCATTCGACTAGCTGCTGGAACCTCAATGCGGATTGCCTTCATTGCATTAGTATTGCTTTGCGCCAACGCGATTTTAGCCCAAGATATTGGCTGGGAACCGCTGCCAGAGGATTTGATCTTTGGTCCGGTTTATGTCGGACCGAAGGATGACTCTGACGCTAAACAAGATGACCCGGATGACGCCACGATTTCCCCATCTGTCGCCATAATAGACAGCGTCGAAGAGAACCCGCTGGTCATCCCCAAAGATGATTCTGAACGTAGTATCACCTTTCAAGACCCAAGGCGAATACCGGATCCACGCAAACTTTTACCCAGTCCGTTGACCGAAATCGAAATTGAATACGCACGAACAGCTTGGTCCTATTTTACACATAACACGCATCCAGAAACTGGCCTTGTTCCATCTGTGCGTCGTTTTAAATCTATGACGCTATGGGATGAAGGAGGCTATTTACTGGCGCTGACTTCTGCGCATCGCTTGGGGTTGATCAGCCGAATTGAAGCTACTGATCGATTGTCCAAGGTGCTCAACAGCCTCGCTCATTTACCTCTCTTAGATGTAGGCGTCCCAAACAAAGCCTACAATATCGAAACACTTGAAATGACAGACTACGCCAATCGACCACAGCCAGATGGGGTGGGCTGCTCTGCCTTGGATATCATGCGCTTAATGTCGGGCCTGCTCGTGGTCACCCAAGAATTTCCTGAATTTATCCCATTTGCGCAGCTTGTTGTTGATCGATGGGATTTGGCTGTTTTGACCAAAAAGAAACGATTGGCCTGCTTTGTCGTCAAAAAAAATAGGAAAGAAAAATGGTACGTGAAATTAATCGAGGGTCGCATCGGATACGAGCAATATGCTGGTGTGACCGCAAGGGAGCTTGGACTTAACGCGCCCCTGACTTTTTCTTACAAACCGATTTTACGCTGGCAGCAATATTTCGACATCCGCATTCCCGGCGATATTCGTAACGCCGCCAGTCATGGCGTCTCCTCCGTAACAACATCTGAGCCGTTTTTGCTTGAAGCACTTGAATACGGTTGGCGCGATGAAAACTACGAAGTCACCCTCGCCGTATTCAAAGCACAGCACCACCGCTTCAAACGGACGGGCCAGCTGACATCCCTGTCAGAAGACCACATTAAAGGCGCACCCTACTTTGCCTATAATGGGATCCTTGTAGATAATGAGCCATTTGTTTCCGTAACGGCTGGACGCAAAGACGTGTCCAACAAACGGGGAATATCAACCAAGGCCAGCTTTGGCTGGTGGGCGCTGACACGACATCCTTATACCTTGAAATTGCTAGAAGCGATTTCCCCTCTCCAAACCGAAGAAGGTTGGTATGCGGGTCTTTTTG
>CAZRFT010000096.1:0-1836 GCA_964599255.1 uncultured Neptunicoccus sp.
ACAACTGGCTGCGGCTTATGCTGCCCAAAACAACACGTCTCTGGCAACGGAACTCCAACGCCGCAACCAGTGTGAACGCCAACGCATTGATAACCGATGCATACGCTTGGCCACCAAACCCGCACGCGGTATGGGGCTCACCAAAGTTATCGGCCCATCCTTCGACGATCCAGCCACCCACCAAGAATACACTAGCAGAGAAGATATCGAACGGGTGCTCCTTGACGAGCACTCCTCTAGATTCCAACAGGCCGTCGCAACCACACCCTTCCTCAATTCTCCTCTGTATGAGGAAATAGGAAGGGTGGGACTCAATCCATTTACTGAACACATCCTTGATCACGGTACCTTCCCACCTTCCTTTCAATCCACAGGTATTTCCCCTTCGGTCCACAGACTCCTGCCTTTCCTCCGTCGCCACCCTCATGTCGAGGACTTTGACTGGCCGTACGATCCGGAAGAATATGCCGCCTCGTGGGCCATCATGAATACCCGCACGTCTTCGTCTCCATCCGGTCGTACCTATGCCCAAATGTTTGCTATTACCAATGACCCTGCCACTCAATCTATCCCCGCAACTCTCGCGTGGGCCCCATTCCGATTCGGCTTTTCTCCGCCCAGCTGGCAACAAGCCACAAACGTTATGCTGGAAAAGAAAAAGGATAATATCAATGTGGAGAAACTCCGGGCCATTGCACTCTTGGACTCCATGTTCAACCACAACAACAAATTGATGGGACGAGCAATGATGCACACTGCTGAACAATCCAGTATCATTGCTAAGGAACAATATGGTAGCCGGAAAGGCAAAGAATGTATCGATCAGTCATTGAACAAGGTCCTTACCACAGACATTTGGCGGCAATCCCGACAAAGCGGTATCATCTGCTCCACCGACTTAAAGTCATGCTACGACCGCATTGTTCACTCTGCAGCAACGATGACGGGTCGACAATGGGGCATCCCTGCGTCCGCACTGCGTTCCTCCTATACTACGCTTGCCAATCTCAGCTACCGCGTCCGGACTGGTTTTGGGGTGTCTGAAGGAACATTCCAAGGTACCCCACAGTCCCCCACCCATGGAGTTTGCCAAGGCAATGGAGCGGGCCCGGCCACATGGGCTTGCGTTAGTACCCCCATCTTCGAAATGATGAGAACGGAAGGCCACGGCGCTGTCGTTGTCTCCCCTATTACCCGACAAAAGTCAAAATATCTGGGATTCTCCTTCATCGACAATACGGACAACTGTACTACGGGCGCCAACCCTGCGGTTGCAGTCCATAAAATGCAGGCTTTGCTCGATGCGTGGGCCAGCGGTGTCGGAGTCACGGGTGGCCTTTTAGTCCCGGAAAAGAGTCACTGGTACCTAGTGTCTTTTGTTCCCGACTCCAACGGCGACTACCACCCCTACGTCCCTCAGCCAAACGAGTTTACCCTAACTCTACCTGACGCGTCTGGTAATCCATGCCCTATCGAACTTCTCTCACCCAACGACGCACGACGGACACTCGGAGTGGAATACGCCCCCACCGGCACCATGTCGTCTCAAAAGGCGGTACTACGAGCCAAAAGCGAGCAATGGGCTAACCGAATCCGCGAATGCGGTCTCCCTCGGCCTCTTGTATGGCTAGCGTTCCACACCACCATTTTAAAGAGCCTGGAGTTCCCCCTGGCGACCACGACTCTTACAGAGGACGAATGTACCTGGATTCTACATCCTGCTCTCTCCGCCGCTCTATCGTGTTCCGGGATCAATTGCAATGTTGCAAATGCGATCGTGTATGGCCCAAGTTGTATCCAAGGCCTTAATGTCCCCCACCTTTACAACACACAAGC
>CAZRFT010000097.1:0-7823 GCA_964599255.1 uncultured Neptunicoccus sp.
GATGAAGGGGAAACGCATCGTTGCCGTAAACGATGATCTTAATGAAATTTCCAAAAACTATCACGCTGATGTCGCCTTGGTTGCTGATGCGGGTCTGACTGCAAAAAACTTCATTTATTGGCTCGACGAAGCTGAAATTCCAGCCAGTGGATTCACAAAAGAATTGGAAGATGTCGCCCTCACTAACCATCCCATATCGGCAAATAAAACCAAGGCCGGATGCATTAACTTCGTTCATGCACTAGAACGGCTTGAACAAGTCTTGCCCAAAGATCGCATCCTGACGACCGACGGGGGTCGTTTCATGACCGAGGTCTGGTGTCGCATTTCTGCCCCCAATCCAGACAGCTTCCTTGTCACTGCAAATTTCGGCTCGATCGGGCTGGGCTTGCAAGAGGCGATAGGCGCTGCGATCGCCGATCCAACTCGTCCTGTCATTCATTTCACAGGCGATGGGGGGTTCATGATGGGTGGGGTGAATGAGTTCAACACCGCTGTTCGCCTCAATCAGGATTTGATTGTGATTGTTTGTAATGATGCGGCCTATGGCGCGGAACATATCCAATTTCTGGATCGGCAAATGGACCCAAGCCTCGCTACTTTTGATTGGCCTTCTTTCGCGGACACCGCCACCGCGTTGGGCGGCAGAGGCGTCACTGTGGATTCTAACGAGACTTTGGAAGCCGCAATTGATGCCATCAAAAATCGCGATAGACCATTATTGATCGAAATGAAGTTAGATCCAAATGATGTGCCGAGGATGCGAATTTAGGCTCTAAACGGTATAATAAAGGCCAAATCCAATCGCCATCACCAGAAACGCAAAGACGCCTACCAAGACCCACAAAATGCGAATGAACTTTCGCGTTTGATCCAGCGTCAACCCGCCGCGAAGCCATACATAAAGGGCCGCCGCTAAAAACGCGATCCCGCCCATGACCGCTACGAATGACATCACGCCTGCAAGACCCAGAAGCATCGACGGGGTTGAAAAGGGATCTCTGAACGCGGACAAGAATTTGGGGCCAAAGGAGCTGACCAAGAACGAACCTAGGGCGAAACCCCATAAAGCCAAACCGCGTTTTTGGAATGGGGCGACCATCTAGCCGCTCAACCCATGCGTTCGGTCATAGCCATTTTTGGCTGGTGGGGTCCAATCGCCAAGTGCTGCCGACGTTGGCTGTAGAACCTCAATCAAAAGTGGATAACATTGCGCTTGGTCGCTGGAATGGGTGGAACCACAATCCCCACCGGGGCAAACGGACAGGCCCACAAGCACATCCATCTCAGCAAAGAAGGTGATGTAGTCCCCCTGTCGCGCCGGGCTCGCTTTCATGAAATATTGATGCGTATCATGGCTAAAGCCCGTGCACATAAAGACGTTCATGACATCATGCACAAGCAATTCTGCCTCTTTCACATCCATTCCCGTATAGCTTGCCAAAGCGCGCGACAGGTTCGAATGACAACAATGGTGATACTGCCCACCTTCCAACCAATAATGCGTATAAGGATCGCACCGCGTGCCGATCACATCATGCACGCCGCCACCAAAATCATCGTAGCCATACCATGACAGGCTATCCTCGACGATTGTCGCCATCATGGAAAGATGCGGGAGGGATGACCATAACCGATCACCAATATCGACATGTGTTCCGTGAAGCGCCCGTGTTTTGCCCGAGAAAAAGCGTTCGGTTAAATCATGTGCGTTCCACACATTCATATCCCCGACTTGCGATCCTTCTGGGCAGGAAACGCGCCAAAGCTGACCTGCATTGGCCGCAATAACGCCCCCCTCTCGGGGCGTTACCGTGATTTGGTCCACGACTTCGGCACCCTCACTCAGCCCCCCATAAAACGCGGCATCATAGGCAGGCAGCGTCTCGGGTGGGTAACAGATTACCGGCGCGATGGCGCGCCGCTCTTTGGCATCAACAGGTTTGCTCATCCGCTATGACTCATCAGTTCTTTTCCATTATGTATCAAACGCGATTGCCACGGAATAGGATTGCGCAAAGCGAAATGCGCCATACAGGCATTTTCGGCCTCTTCCATTAAATCGCGAATTCGTTCCTCTGGCTCATCACTATCAATCAGTACATGAGTTTCAATATGTTCCATCGACCCATCGGTTGTGTGTCCAAGTTCACGCATATTGCTTAGGTTCGTTTTAAACCCGACTTTCTGCTCTAGCTTCATGGACTTAATACTAATCCCGCGCGCGGTATAAATATCAGTCAAATGCGTCATCAAACAAAATCCGATACCTGCGCACATAAAGGCCAAGGGCGGCGGCGCGGTGTCATCTCCAACGGGTGTTTGTTCATCGCAATATAGTTTCACAGCAGAAAAACCTGGAATGTTCACCTGAACCACGCCCGTCTTTTTCTGCCTTTCGGTTGCCTCTGCGGTTAAGACAACTTCAAATTCCAATGGCTCTGGCGGGCGAGCCTTTTTGAAGGCTTTTGAGTCAAATTGGCTAGGCACTGGAATGTCTTCATTCCGCTCGCCTACGTGAAAAAACTTCTCACTCATCGCAATCTCCTTGATAATTTAGAAAGAGTTTAGCGCCCAGATCGGGTCAGGCAATATCGAACTCTTCATATAAATATTTAGGATTTCGGGGGCAAACCAAGGGCACCTAAGCTTTGATCAAAGGCAGTTATCCATTGCCTTAAAACCATCACGAACCGTGTCATGTTTCCTGCCCCGAACCTCAATGAATTGATGGGGAATTCCAGCGTTTCTGGCATTTGCCATAAATGCCTCCCATGCAATTGGTTCCACAAAATCATCTTGCTTATCGCCGATAATAATCAGCTTATCCGCACGCGTTTTGTGGACATGGTCGCTTGCATCCCATTGCGCTTTCTTCAAAGCCGTCACACCCCCTGACCCGCCGAGTTTTTTATTTCGCGCTTCTGCCCATGCCTTCGTTGCCAAAGGTGCGGATGCCGCGACCAAACATCCAAATTCTATATTTGAAATTTGCGTGACAGCCACGCAATTATGCCCGCCACCCGAATGACCAACGCAATGACGTGGCAATGGGTGTTTCTGATCAAGGTGCCGGATCGTTGCCTCAAGACGCTTCAGCTCTTTCGTGGACCGCATGACGGTCGGGTTGAAATTCTGTTGACGAAAAATACAGGCCAGCAACACCGTTGGGTCGCTAATTTCACGGCGTGCCCGCGAACAATAATTCGGAACAATGCCGCGCAACGTACCATCCCCATGAATGACATAGACAATCGAACGTAGGTCCTCTGCCTTGGTATCTTGCAACAAGAACACATCTTGCCCGCCCGCTATCTTCAGCCACGATCCCTTGGCAAATAAAGGACTGGAAAACAGCATCACAAGCCCAAAGAGAATTCCCAAAAATCGCGCCATCATGGTTGAACCTTTCAAACCTCAGATCAACTTTAATCGCGCCGAACCCAAACTTCCAACGAAGTTTTTTTGCCTCGCACACTTGCTCGACAATCTGGAAAGACATAGCACGAAGGGACATGCCCTTTGGATTGGAAGCTCTATTATGACACGTGCACTCATTCTTGTTCTCTTCTTTGTCTCGTCCCCCGTCTTTGCCCAAGGTTTGCCACAAGGCGATGGGGTGTCGCTTGTGAAAGGTTGGATCAAGGCAGTTGTCAGTGGCGACAAGGAAAGGGTCGCCGCGATCCTCGCCCCAGAATTTCAAATCATGCGCGGTTCGGGGGCGCATTACGACGTGGATGCCTATCTTGAAAAGGGTCTGCCCAAAATTGAAAAATCGCCCAAATTCACCGCACTTGAATTCACAGAATCCGATCGAAGCCTTGTTGCGACATATATTTTGTTGATCGATGCCAAAGACGCTGATGGGAACACGTTGACCGCAAGGGCCCCCCGATTGACCGTCTTTCGAAAAATTAGAAAAACTTGGTATGTAACAGCGCACGCCAATTTTGCGCGGATCGAAGAATAGATTGATTGGATCTTTCAGGCGCCAATAAAACCAAGAATAGTTCGGAACAATTCAGAATGCTCATCTGCCAAAACATCCACCGTTTCGAAATGATCTGCATTGGGGATGCCCAGTAATTCCGCGCGATCAAGGCTGCCCGCCCATTTTTTATAGATGGATTTTGACTGACGATGCATGTCGGCTGGCTCTTTTAGACCGTAGGCAAAGAGCATCTTACCCATCATTTCGGGGGAGCGCAGATATGTACTAACAGCCCGTGCCTCTGCTGCATCCATGCGTAGGCCATCATTTTCCGAACAATATAAAATGGGCTCAAAATCATAGATGCCAGAGATCGCGATACCCGTCCTAATTTGCGAAGCGGGAATAGCAGGATTGGTCACTGACCAATTCGTTGCCATCATCTCTGCCGTTAGGTGACCACCCGCCGAATGACCCATGATATGAAGCGACTCTAAATTAATTCCAATTTCCGATTGTGCCCGGAACAACCAAGAAACGGCCTCTCGGATTTGCGGCGCGATTTCATGCATCCGAACATCTGGACACATTTGATAATTGACCAAAACCACATCAAACCCAGCGACCAAAAAGGGGCGGGCAACAAAGGAATAAACCGACTTATCGCCCCGCTGCCAATAGCCACCATGAATGTACAAGATCGTCCCCAACGAATTATCCGTTCGAAACACATCCAATAGATTTCGTGGATAGTCGCCATATCGCAAGTCTAACGTACCATCCGCCTTTGCACGAAAACTTACGGAGTCTTCAATCCACCTCGGAATATCTCGCTCTTCATAACCTGGCCGTGTTCCACGCAGGAAATATTGCGCTTCAATCTCCGCCGGTGTCATGTCCAGATAAACTGCTGTCATCCTGCTATCACCAAGATATCCGTACAGGCGACATCGCCCAGATCATCTCTGCCTCTTTGTCGCTATTGTTGAAAAATCGATGTGGCAGCGTCGAGGGGTAAGAAAAACTATCTCCTTTTTTCAAAACAATCCGCTCTTCATCTAGGATCAGCAAAATTTCACCTTTGGTCACAATGCCATGTTGCTCGCCTTCAAAAACATAGCCTTCCGCTTGTTTGGGCGGCGCGCCCACACGCGGCGGGAATTTTGACATCAAAAGATAGCAGTCCCCAGAAAGCGTCGAGGAAAGCAGATGATCCTCAAAACCCAATTCATCTTGAGATCGGGTATACATTTCACTCAACGATCGCCGTTCATTTGACCGCACAATATGTGCGCGTTCAACGGGGTTGTCACTTTTTTGGCTGGGGAAAAACCACGTGGGGTCGACGGCCAAAACATTTGAAATCTCGGCCAATAACGCATCAGAAATCCGTGCAGCCCCCAATTCAATGCGGCTCAAGTATGCAACCGAACAAGAAATCTGGGCGCAGATTTCCTTAAGCGTCAGACCCCGCGCTGACCGAAGCTCTCTAATCTCAAGGCCCAGCCGTTTGGGATCAATTTGTCTAGTCGTCATAAATTCGACCATTAGGAATTTAGTTGACTTTTTCAAGAAAATTCAACTTAGTTGAATTTGTCTGAATAATTCTACTATCGGATCCTCACCATGCGTTTCGACTTTATCCCAAACTTCAATATTGGTCGCACGATCCCCTGGGACCGCACGCTAGAGATGCTGCGCGAACAATCAAAAATCGTCGAAGACGCTGATTTCACAACCGTTTGGTTCACCGAACACCATTTCGCACATAACGGTTTTCTGAACGCCCCCCCAAATCCCATCCAAATGTGCACCCATATTGCCGCCCATTGCCAAAAAATTCGGGTGGGCACCTGCCCCGTTGTGTTGCCTGACTGGCATCCGTTGCGCGTCGCCGAAGATATCGCGATGCTCGACAATATGACATTGGGTCGTGTGGATTTCGGCGTGGCCAAAGGCATCAATGAGCGCCAAACCTTACAGTTCTTCAAAGATGCCGATCGCCGCGACAATGACAAAGTCATGCGCCTCTTCCAAGAAAATCTTGAGGTGATTTTGAAAGCTTGGACAAATGACGCCTTTACCCACAAAGGCGAGTTTCACCAGTTCCCCGTGCCAGGCTGGAAAGAAACCAATCGGTTCTTTGAACCCCTTGACCCCCGCTATCACGCAGAGGACGGGGAATATAAGGCGATGTATGTCCATCCCCGCCCCCATCAAAATCCCCATGCACCGGTGTGGCTCATGTCAAATGCTCCACCGACCTTTGAATTGGCGGGTAGCAAAGGCTGGGGTGTGATCTCGATGGCCTCTGCCCCAAAACGCACACTTGCTTGTTGGGAGCCTTATCAAAAAGCGCTCTCGCAATATCATGGCCGACCAGCCGAACTGGGTGAAGGTGTTGGGGTTTGCTTTTCCTTTTATGTGGGCGAAAGCAAGCAAGAGGCCGAAGATACCATTCGCCCCGCGATCAATGCCTACTACGAAATGTTGGGCGGCACGCGACCAGCAGGCGAGTGGACCAAACATGGCTATTTGGATATCGGCGAAGAAATGACGCCAGAGATTGAGGCGATGGATTGGTTCGATTTCCTAAACGCCCGCGGGATCATTGTTGTGGGGGACGCCGATTTTGTCGCCAAACGGTTTGAGGAATGTCATGCCGCTTATGGGCTTGATCATCTGGTCTTGATGCAACAATTTTTGGACGTGCCCTATGAAAAACTTCTCGCCAGTCTTGGTCGTTTGATTGATAAAGTGGTGCCGAAGTTCGGCACCAAATCGATTGCACAAAGACGGGGATCGTAAATGCTTAAAATCTGGGGGCGCCCCTATTCTTCGAATGTCATACCTGTTTTATGGACGGCAAATGAGTTGGGCCTAGACTATGAGTTGCAACTCGCTGGGGGAAGCTTTGGAAAACTGGACAGCGACGCTTATGCACGCATCAATCCCAACCGGATGATCCCCGCAATCGAAGATGACGATTTTGCCCTTTGGGAAAGCAATTCGATCATTCGCTATCTATCCAGCCGCTATGGTGCAGGCACCCTTTATCCCGATGATTTACAAACCCGTGCCCTTGCAAATCAATGGATGGATTGGTGCAGCACACTTGCCTTTGGCCCTGTAATCTATCTTTTCTTCGCAACGGTGCGGACCGAACCGGCCGATCGGGATCCAGCAAAAATCGCCGATCTTCGCGACCAAGCTGTTAAAAACCTGCGTCTGCTGGACGCGCATTTGAGCAATCAAAAATATGTTGCTGGCGATGAATTCACTATGGGTGACATCCCCTTGGGCTGTGTCGCATATCGCTTTTTCAACGTGGACGTGGACCGCCCAAGCCTACCGAATGTAGAGGATTGGTATGCCCACCTTTCAGAGCGTCCCGCCTATCGCGATCATGTCATGCGGTTTTTCGGCACCACACCAAGTGACTGGGCCGCGCTTGAAAAAGAAAGCGCGAAAGAAGGGGTTTTGTAAAATGTCTGATGCCTTAACCTATCACAGCCGTTTCACCCCAGAAGAGTTCGACGCCCAATATAACCTGCGTGCAGGCCGGCCCGACTACGAGGTAACGGTCATTCCTGATTGGATCGAGCACAGCAAAAAAGCACAGCAGGAGTTAGATTGCATTCTGGATCGCCGTTACGGCGACGGGGAAAAACAAAATCTCGATATCTACCCCTGCGCTGGCAAAAACGCCCCAGTCCTCATTTATTTCCACGGTGGCTACTGGCAACGCGGTGATAAATCGATCTATGGCTTTTTGGCCGAACCGTTTGTGAAAGCTGGCATTCATGTGGTTGTTGCGGGCTACGACCTTTGCCCAACTGTTTCGATCACAACCATTTCCGCGCAAGCACGCGCCGCCGTTCATCATATCTGG
>CAZRFT010000098.1:0-5293 GCA_964599255.1 uncultured Neptunicoccus sp.
AGGCAGGCGCTACCAGCAATAAATTTTGCGGAAGCCTAGCTTTTAGAGAGGTTAGGATTGCCAATCCGAGGTTGAGTGCGCCGTCGAAATAAAAAAACCCCGCCTTCGGAGGCGGGGTTTTGAGAATTCGATTTGTCAGCGCTTAGCTGTTATCTTCGACCTTGGCGGATGGAGCGTTTTTCTTCACCGATTTGATGCCGTTTTCGCAAGCACTGTCAGAGCTGTAGACCTCTGATGTGCCGATAACTTGGCCATTCATGGCGCGTAAGTTGAACATTGGGCCTGACTTGGCTTGTTTGCGCTCATAGCGGCCGTCATTTGGTGAATTCTTCTTCACGCTTTCGATGCCGTTTTTGCACGATGCTTTGCGTTTGTAGCCTTCTGAAGCCAAAATAATTTCGCCGTTTCCAGCCTTTAGTCGAAAGCGGAATTCACCGCGCTTGTCTTTGAAAATTTCGAATTTGCCCGCCATTGAGCCAACTCCCCTGTTGTTAAATTTGTTTCCACGGGGACTATGTGGGGATTGCCGCGCATTTCGCAACTTTTTTTTCGAAGTTTTATTCAATTTAATCGAATTGACGTCACGGCTTTAGGGGCTTTCCACAAGCGGCAAACTAGGCTAGAGGGCGGGCATCTGAGAAATGCGCCAATGGCCCAAAGGCGCGTAAAAAGGATGAAAAGGGCCGGTGGCAATGGGGCCACCATGAAATTGGAAGACCCGGGAGGGCCCGGGAGTGCTTCCTAAAAGGAAAACGACATATGTTTAAAGAAGTAAAAAAATCACTCAAATGGGGTGAGGAAACGCTTACACTGGAAACAGGTAAGGTGGCACGTCAAGCAGACAGCACGGTTATCGCAACCTACGGCGAAACCTCTGTTTTGGCGGCTGTATGTTTTGCAAAGTCAGAGCGCGAGGGCCAAGATTTCTTCCCGCTGACTGTAAATTACCAAGAGAAATATTATGCAGCTGGTAAGATCCCTGGTGGGTTCTTTAAGCGCGAGGCGCGCCCAACTGAAAAAGAAACACTGACGGCGCGTTTGATCGACCGTCCGATCCGTCCGTTGTTTGTCCCTGGTTTCAAGCACGAGGTTCAGGTGACATTGACGGTTCTGTCTCATGATTTGGTGAATGACCCAGATATGGTTGCGATGATCGCAGCCTCTGCTGCGCTGACATTGTCTGGTGCGCCATTCATGGGCCCAATCGGCGGCTGTCGCGTTGGTTTCGAAGAAGGCCAATATGTGTTGAACCCAACTGTGGATGACATGTCCATGTTGAAAAACAACCCAGACCAACGTTTGGACTTGGTTGTTGCGGGCACAAAAGACGCCGTGATGATGGTTGAGTCTGAGGCATACGAATTGACCGAAGACGAAATGCTGGGCGCGATTACTTTTGCGCATGAACAAATTCAGCCTGTGATCGATTTGATCATCGAGATGGCAGAAGAAGCAGCAAACGAGCCGTTCGACTACCAAGCGCCTGACTATTCTGATCTGTATGCAAAAATCAAAGCAGCGGGCGAGGCGGATATCCGTGCAGCCTATGCCATCACAGATAAGCAAGAGCGTGTTGCAGCGCTTCAAGAAGCGAAAGACAAAATTGTCGCGTCGCTTTCGGAAGAAGAGCAAGAAGACAACAACATGCCGACATGCCTCAAAAAGCTGGACGCAGAAGTTGTGCGTGGTGACATTGTTGCCAATGGTAAGCGGATTGATGGTCGTGATCTGTCAACAGTTCGCGCGATTGACTCTGAAACAGGTGTTTTGCCACGGACGCATGGTTCTGCGCTTTTCACACGTGGAGAGACGCAAGCCTTGGCTGTGACCACGCTTGGTACTGGCGATGATGAGCAGATGATTGACGCGCTAGAGGGCACGTATAAGTCGAACTTCCTTCTGCACTACAACTTCCCTCCATACTCTGTTGGGGAATGTGGTCGTATGATGGGCCCAGGCCGTCGCGAAATTGGTCATGGTAAATTGGCATGGCGTGCGTTGCAGGCGGTTCTGCCTGCGGCAACGGATTTCCCATACACAATCCGTGTTGTGTCAGAGATTACGGAATCTAACGGTTCATCTTCTATGGCGTCTGTTTGTGGTGGTTCGCTATCCATGATGGATGCAGGGGTTCCTTTGAAAGCGCCTGTTGCGGGTGTTGCGATGGGTCTAATCCTGCAGGACAATGGCGAATACGCGGTTCTGACAGATATCCTGGGCGATGAAGATCACCTTGGCGATATGGACTTCAAAGTGGCGGGGACTGAAAACGGTATCACCTCCCTACAGATGGACATCAAAGTGGCCGGCATCACGCCAGAGATTATGAAAACAGCTATGGCGCAAGCCAAAGAAGGTCGCTTGCATATCCTTGGCGAGATGTCGAAAGCAATAAGTGAAGCAGGTTCGTTCAGCGAACACGCACCACGGATTGAAACGCTTCAGATCAACCCAGACAAAATCCGCGAAGTGATCGGCTCTGGTGGTAAAGTCATCCGCGAAATCGTGGAGACATCTGGTGCGAAGGTCGACATCAATGATGACGGTGTGATCAAGGTTGCGTCTTCGAACGCAGCAGAGATCGAAAAAGCCAAAGAAATGATCATGTCCATCGCGGCGGAACCTGAAGTAGGGGAAATCTACAAAGGAACTGTTGTGAAGGTTATGGATTTCGGCGCTTTCGTGAACTTCTTCGGCAAGCGTGACGGTTTGGTGCATGTCAGCCAAATGGCAAACGAGCGTGTGAACCACCCGTCTGATATGGTCAAAGAAGGCGGCGAAGTGTTCGTCAAATTGATGGGCTTCGATGATCGCGGCAAAGTGCGCTTGAGCATGAAGGTTGTGGATCAAGAGACTGGGAAAGAAATCCCAAAAGAAGAGAAGTCCGAGGACTAATTCTTTGATCTAATTCTAGTTTGAGAAAGCCTCGCTTCGGCGGGGCTTTTTCTTTGCGTTATTTGGTAGAATTTGCCAGACCGAGTGCATGCTCGTTGCGTTCAACAAACCATTTGGCGTCCTGCCGCAATTCACGGATAGCTCGACGGCAAGCAGCCCAAGTCGCACACTTTCTGAATTTGTGGATATTCCTGATATCTATCCCGCGGGGCGGCTTGATAAAGATAGCGAAGGATTGTTGCTGCTGACGGATGATGGTCGATTGCAGGCTAGAATTGCAGAGCCGAAACATAAGATGCCAAAAACATATTGGGCGCAAGTGGAAGGGGCTCCGGATGGAGCGGCGATGCGACAACTCATCGAAGGGGTTGAATTGAAGGACGGCATCACAAAACCAGCAGAGGCCCGCGTGATCGACCAACCCGCAGGTTTGTGGGAACGCGATCCTCCGATCCGAGTACGAAAATCGATACCGGACACGTGGATTGAATTGACCATTCGAGAGGGAAGAAACCGACAAGTGCGCAGGATGACGGCCGCTGTTGGGCATCCAACCCTGCGCTTAATTCGCGCGAAAATTGGGGAATGGTCACTGGGCAGGCTTCAACCCGGTGAAACTCGCAAACTAATGTAATTGCCCCTTATTCCTTCACTCTTGACCTTTGGCGCTTATAGGCAGAACAAGGCGGCATCAGATTGGGCGAAACCGTATGTGTCGGGTAACGCGTTAGATAGTGTCGTTTCCCGCATCACCGATATCGGCAAATCGCCTAAAACTTACAAACACTCCTAACGTGGATAAGAGGTATGAATATGCTTGAGAAGCGTCAGTTTTATATCAATGGACAGTGGGTTGACCCCATCGAGCCAAACGATTTTGAGGTAATCAACCCAGCAACAGAAGAGCCTTGTGCAGTGATTTCACTTGGCACGGCGGCGGATGTCGACGTGGCAGAGAAGGCGGCACGTACGGCCTTTGAAAGCTGGCGCCATTCCACAAAAGCAGAGCGTCTGGATTTGCTGAAACGTATTCAAACCGCATATGCCAAACGCGAAGAAGATATCGCTTATGCAAATATGCTTGAAATTGGCGCGCCTATTGATTTTGCGCGCACCAGTCAGGTCGGCTGTGGCACGGATCACATTCAGGGTTTCATCGACTCGCTTGAACGTTTCGAATTCGAAGAAGAATTAGTCGACGGCAAGAATGAATTAATTCTGAAAGAGCCAATTGGTGTTGTAGGTCTGATCACTCCATGGAACTGGCCGATGAACCAAATTTTCTTGAAAGTCATTCCAGCGATCGCAGCGGGTTGCACATGTATCTTGAAGCCGTCCGAAGTCTCGCCCCTTTCTGCATATGTCTTCAGCGAAGTGATGGATGCGGCGGGCGTGCCTGCGGGTGTTTACAACATGATCAATGGCGACGGTGTTGGTGTTGGTTCGGCATTGTCGAGCCATCCAGAGATCGAGATGATTTCATTCACTGGCTCGACCCGTGCTGGCAAACTGATCACAAAGGCGGCGGCGGACACAATTAAACGTGTGACGCTTGAATTGGGCGGCAAAGGCGCCAATGTTGTTTTTGCGGATGCGGATGAAGACGCTGTGCGCCGGGGCGCGCGCCATTGTTTCAACAACACTGGCCAAAGCTGTAACGCACCGACGCGGATGTTGGTGGAGCGGTCTTATTATGACAAGGCGGTCGAAATTGCAGCTGAAACCGCGGAAAAGCGCACGGTCGATGATCCCGCAAAAGAGGGCGGTCACATCGGGACGCTTGCCTCAAAGATGCAATATGACAAGGTTCAGGAACTGATCGAAAGTGGCATCGCAGAAGGCGCGCGTTTGGTTGCGGGCGGCCCTGGCCGCCCAGAGCATCTCAACAAAGGGTACTTTGCACGCCCAACGGTGTTTGCGGATGTGACGCCAGATATGCGTATCTACAACGAAGAGATCTTTGGGCCGGTTTTGTCGATCATGCCGTTTGATACCGAAGAAGAGGCATATGATATCGCCAATGATACGGTTTATGGATTAACCAATTACGCGCAGACCCAAGACCCTGAAAAAGCGAAACGTGCAGCACGTGCCATGCGCGCTGGTATGATCCGTTTGAATGGTGATGGCGGCGGCGCGCCGCTTCCGTTTGGCGGCATGAAACAGTCCGGCAATGGTCGCGAGGGCGGCAAATGGGGCATCGAAGATTTCTGTGAGCTAAAGCACATCACGGGTTGGACGTGATTTGATTGATAGAAATTGAGTGTTAGAAGGGTCGGTGAAAGCCGACCCTTTTTATTTGGAGCGATATTATGAAGAAAATAATTTTGACGGCATTAGCCCTTGGTCTGGCGCAACCTGTATTTGCGAAATGCGGTGGCGATTGGTCTAGTTTTGT
>CAZRFT010000099.1:0-3375 GCA_964599255.1 uncultured Neptunicoccus sp.
ACCCGAGAAATCCATCACCCGAGCAAAGAATTAAAACTAATTCAGCGGTGGTTGGTGAAAGGATTGATTGAAAATTTTCCGGTCCACGATGCTGCTTGTGCATATAGAAAAGGGATTGGCATTAAAGACAATGCAGGGAGACATCGGGAATCCAATTTTACAGTGAGAATTGACTTTAGAAATTTTTTCCCATCCTTTCACAGGCCGGAGATTAGCGATTTTATTCGTGCACAATCGAAGCTCGCAGGAAAGGAAATCTCGCAAGAAGATTTAGATTTTGTATGTAGCATTTTTTGTAAGAATAATAGATTGACGATTGGGGCACCTAGTTCCCCACCACTAACAAATGTAATGATGTACTCCTTCGATCAGAGTATGACCGAGTTATGCGCCAAAGATGATCTGGTTTATTCCAGATATGCTGATGACCTTTATGTGTCCTCTAGAAAACCAAACAATCTTGGTTCAGTTGTAGAATATGTGCGGCGGTCCAATAGACAGATCGACCACTTGAAACTTAGGATTAACCACGAAAAGACAGTTTTTCTTTCCAAGAAATACTCCAGAAAAGTTGCGGGCGTCATAATTACCCCTGATAGAAAACTTTCGGTTGGTCGCGATCGAAAACGAGAAATTAGAGCCCTTGTTCACAAG
Organism: uncultured Neptunicoccus sp.; assembly: GCA_964599255.1. Classification (GTDB taxonomy): domain Bacteria; phylum Pseudomonadota; class Alphaproteobacteria; order Rhodobacterales; family Rhodobacteraceae; genus Amylibacter. The sequence goes on from CAZRFT010000099.1 coordinate 655, forward strand.
TTCCAAAATGGCACGCTAGAAATTGAAAAAGAGAATTACCTTAGAGGTCAATTGGGGTTCGCTAGAGATATCGAACCGGATTTTGAAAAGAGACTTAGAACCAAGTATGGCGATGATTCAATAAACAAAATTTTGCATGATCCTAAATTTGCGGCCAACGATGGTGATAGAAAAAAAAGAGAATCTATACCTTTTTGAATTCACCCATCCGTCAACCAGTACTCCACCTGCTCCAACACACTTGTAATCAACCCATCCGCGGCACCGCCGACACTGACATGTAGGCAGTAGCCGTATTTCGTTATTTCTCGTCTTACCTTTACACCCTTGTGCACGCGCAGGCGGCGTTTGGGGCGGTCGGGGTTGGTGGATTTGCCGCTGGCGGAAAGCTCCTCTAATTCCCGCAATGTTCTATTGATTTTTGCCCATTGGCTGCGCGGTTCTTTCAGGCGTTCCTCGGTCAGTGCATCGGTGATGAGGTCGGTCCAGTCATGGGCGATGGCGTTGGCGAGGCGGAGGAGTTTTGCCTCTGACCATAATTCTGGGTCGATGAGCAGGCCGCCCAATTGTTCGATGACGGAGACGATGCTGCGGATTTTAGCGCGTTTTTGGCGGGCGGCTTGGGGGAAGAGGCCGTTTATGGCGGCGTCATATGTGTCGAAGAGGCCTCGATCCACGCTCTCGATCACGATGTTGGATTTTTCCCAAGGGGAGAGGTTTTGGCGGATTTCATTTTCCTCGACCATCATGGCGGCGGCCTGTTGTGGGGATTTTGGGTGGCGCAGCGTTGCCTCGATTTGGTCGAAGCCTTTGAGGCCTTGTTCGGTGAGGTGTTCGTGGGCCGAGAGGCGGCGGAAGCCGGATATGAGTGCGTAGCCGGTGTCGGTTTTATAGACCTCGATCGGTGTGCGGAGGCCGTTTTTGAGGAGGGAGTTTTGGAGTTCCTCTGTTGCCTCTGCGGTGACAGCGGTGCGGTCGCGGGGGATGTGGTGGGTTTCGATTTGGGTGATGGGGATGCGCATGGGGGTGTGTATGGCGCGGGATGGGTTGAGGTTTGGTTTGGGGTGCGGGCGGTGGGGTAAGGATTGGCGGAACGGAGTGAAGCCCGCGCCTGCCTGCCCCCTCGGCAGGCGCGTTGCGCCCGCCCAGGCAGGCGCTTTTGTTGGTAATAGAGTTGGGTTGCATCAAGGATGGGCGGCACGGAGTGGCGCCGCGCCCGACCTCCCCGTCATGCCAAAGGCATGCCGTATTAAATTGGCGAACCTCTGGTTCGACGGGAGGGCGCTTCTCGCCCACCCGAGGTCGGGCTTGTACGTTGTTGAACCGTCGCGCGATCGCCCACCCTCGGATCGGTCGCTTTGGGGGGGCTATGAATTATCGCGGGAATTTGGTAAGCTGCGATCATGAGCTTACTTGTAGAATATACGCTGAAAGACAAAAAAGATCATCAAGCGCAGATTGATGCCATGAAGGCGCTGGTGGAGGGATTAAAAGCAGAGGCGATTACGGAGTTGAATTATTCCTGCTTTGCCAGTGATGATCCCGTGAAGTTTTACGGGGTTCTTGAATTTCCAGACGAGGAAACGAAGCAAGGGTTTTTGAACTCTGCCGCTTTTGCCACCTATCGCGAAACCGTGGGCCCGACATTTGCCAATCCACCGCAAACCACGGAAATTACGGCACTTGCGTCCACGAAATAGCGAGGGGTCTAGGCGTTTTTGATTTCGGCTAGCGAAAATAGAATTTGGTATTTTTTGCCTGACGTTTCACATCGCGCCGAATTTCGCGGCGAAAAAGGCAATGAACCACCCAGCGGGCAAGCCGTGTACGAAGATCAGGATTTTCGATACTGTTCAATCTTCTGCTTTGTTTGTCCAGTTGGTCGAGAAACGCCCCCTTGTAGCGATGATCACCATGGTGAAGGTCCGTGCCGTCGTTTTTTACCGTTCTGCTGGGGCGCGCGCAAAGCGGTGAATTGATTTCAAGCGCGACAAGAGAGTCGAAGAATTGGATGCTGTGAATGCGCGGTTCTGATTTGTGCGTGGTATCCGTTATGGCATTTCGCTGATGAAGCGCGTCGATAATTGATTTGGCATAGGCGATAAAACTGGTAGCCGTGGGCCCCCCGAATTCCGACATATAGCTACTATGCGTGTCTTCGATGGCGATAAGCCCGCCATCCTTGATGCTGGGCAAGACCATTTCGGTTGTGATGATTTGTTGTTCAAAACGGTGGCCGCCATCATCGAGCAGAAGATCTATGGGGCCGATTTTTTTAAGTGTGCTTTGCCAAAACTTTGGGCTTGCTTGGTCGCCGATATAAATCTCAAATCCATGCTCTTTGAATTTCAAGGCCTGTTCGTTGAGGTCTATGCCAATGATGCGCGCCTTGGGGCCAAAAAATTCACGCCACATAAAAAGGGAGCCGCCGCTTTGCACGCCAACTTCGACAAAGGTGATTTCCTGATCCCGATAGGGTCCAAAGAGTTGATCGTAGATTGGAAAATAGGTTGACCATTTCGTGGTGCTAAATGGTGACTTGTTGAAGGCCTGGGCACTTGGGGAATTTTTGAATACGGGGTCGCGGGACATTTAGGCGTTTTTGATTTCGGCTAAGACGGCAAGAGCTGCGGCTTTGGGATCGTCTGCTTGCCAGATCGGGCGGCCGATGACGATGTGATCAGCGCCGTTGCCAAGCGCATCCGCAGGTGTGGCGATGCG
>CAZRFT010000100.1:0-5617 GCA_964599255.1 uncultured Neptunicoccus sp.
GCCCGCACGGCTTGCTGAAAATCATCTAAAAACGCATCAATCCCATTCCAATCTTTGGCTTCGATAAGCGCACGGAAATGGTTCAAATCCACACCAGCGGAATAATGTTGCGCGTCATTATGGACGATAATGCCCTGTCCATGATCTTCGGCTGCTGCGCGAACAATCTCCATCGATGCGCCTGTTAGGGCATTCGCCTTTGAATGGAACTCGATCAAGCGCAGATCATCGCCAAGTGCAAAAAGGCTCGCAGAGGCATTGCTGGCAATCGGTGTCATTGTCCGACGCGTCATGGAAAAGCGTATAGTGCCTTCTGGCAAAATGGTCGGCGTGTAGGTTTGAGGACCAAAATTGAAAACCTTCAAGCTGCCGCTTTCCGCCTTGTAAAATGGCCCGGCATCAATGGAATTTTTCAAGGCAAAAGGTAGGTTTAGACCACATTCCTCAACTAGTTCAGCGACGACACCGGCACCCAGCGCATCAATCATTTCGAAGGGGCCACGGATCCAGTTGAAGCCAAGCTTCATCGCGTCATCGATATCTTGTGGGCTCTTCGTGACATCGGGGATCAGATCAGCGGCATAAGCCAACACGCGTCCCAAAAATCCACGACAAAATTTCGCCTGCGCATCAGATCCTTCGATCATTCTTGGTAGCGCATCTTTCCCATCCGCTTGCAATTTTGCAGCCTCTTCCGCTTTCGGCGGTAGCGATTTCGTTGCTTCACGCAAAGCGCCCGTTTCAAGATCCACCGCCATATCATCGCGGTAAAAGCCGCCTTTCCCAGATTTCTCGCCTGTAAAACCTTCGCCAATCATTTGGCGGATCAGCGGCATAACAGGATTATTAGAGGTGCCCACCGCGTGAAACACATCATCGGCGGGCAAGATATCACCCAAAGTGTCAACCACATCGGACATCAAATCGACGCCGATCAAATCATAAAGCCCAAAGACACCCGTTTTTGGGATGCCCATCGGCCGCCCCATCAACGCATCGGCCTCTTCAATACTTAGGCCATTTTTCTTTGCCTCATCCATGCCAACTTGCAGGGCAAAAACGCCGACCCGGTTACCCAAAAAGCCAGGGGTATCTTCACATTGAACCACACCCTTGCCCATCACCTCATCATTGAACGCCGCCAATTGGTCCATGATCGCCGCGTCGGTTTCTTCGCCCCGCACAAGTTCCAGCAACCGCATGTAGCGCACGGGATTGAAATAGTGGGTGATGGCGAAACGCCGACGAAAATCGCTCGGCATATCTTCAACCAAAAGTTTGATTGGAATGGTCGATGTGTTCGACGTGACAACACAATCATCAGAGATCGTTTCGTGTAGCCGCTTATAGAGGTCTTTTTTGATCTCAAGTCGCTCAACAACCGCTTCGACAATCCAATCGCATTCGGCAAGCTTGTCGAAATCGTCGCGAATATTTCCCTCTTCAATTAGATCAACCCGTGACTTATGAACCAACGCAGGCGGATCAGATTTCACAAGCCTATTCTTGGCCGCCTTGACCACACCCAACGGATCATCCTCAGCAGGCAAATCCATTAACAGGACTTTGCGCCCCGAATTGGCAACCTGCCCAGCAATGCCAGAGCCCATCGTGCCCGCGCCAATGACGGCGATTTTTTTGAAACTCATGGTTATGCCTCGATCAACTTGCGGATTTCACGATTGACATCAAAGGGATGTTCGGACGGCAACATATGTCCTGCACCCGCCACGATGGTTGGCCCAACGCCGACGGCCTCTGCCAGTTTCATCCCGAACTTTACCGGGGTCATTTTATCCTTCTGACCAAAGGTGCATTGAACTGGACAGGTCACAGCTTTCGCAGCCTCCAATCCATCCTTGTAGTTATTGCACGCAACAAGATCGGCGTGAAGCGCACCGCTTTCATTTGCTGCCATCAACTCGCGCCCAAAATATAAATGTGTATTCCCAGGCTGTGTGTTGTCATGCATGTGACCTTGGCGTCCGTGACCCCAATCGATCATCATATCGATGGCGCGTGCCTCTTTATTCTTCGCCATGTCAATCAAAGCATCATTAACCGGGATCGCCGCAGCCGTTCCAACAAACGACAGCGATCGAACTTTATCCGCATGTCGCCTCGCCAACTCCAATCCAACCAGTCCGCCTTGGGAATGTCCCACAACATGGGTGGCTTTAACGCCCGCCGCATCGAGCAAATCTGCATGCCAGTCCGCTTGCGCCTCAATACTATCAAGTGGCGTTCCATCAGATAATCCATGCGCTGGCATATCGGGCGCGAGCACTGCATAGCCCCGATTGGCAAAAAACCGGGATTGCAGGATAAAGCTCAAATGGCTTTGACCGGATCCATGAATAAATAGGATCGCCTCGCCCTGCGGATCAAAATCTCGCCCGCCAGTGGACGCAAAAATGCTCGAACCGTTCACATCAATCTTCATCGCCTTACCCCGCCGCTCGCATGGCTTTTTTCAACGCTTGGTCGAAATCGGCTTTCAAATCTTCGATGTCTTCCAAACCCACCGAAATACGCAACATGTCATCGGTTAGACCGCCCGCCTTCATCGCAGCCTCTGTGATATGGCTGTGTGTTGTAGAGGCGGGGTGAATAACCAATGTCTTTGCATCGCCCACATTGGCCAGATGCGACGCAACCTCTACATTTTCAATAAATATCTGCCCAGCTTTGCGGCCACCCTTTACGCCTGCGGCAATAATTGAGCCTGCGCCTTTGGGCAGCAGGCGCTTTGCAACTTCATGATCGGGATGATCAGGGAGCGTCGGATGGGAAACCCAAGAAATCGCTTCGTGATCTTTTAGGAACGCTAGCATGGCCGCGGTGTTTTCGATATGCCGCTCCATGCGCAGTCCCAACGTCTCCAACCCTTGAATTAGATGGAAAGCATTCGTCGGGCTTAAGGAAGGACCAATGTTATACATCCCTTCTGTCCGCACTCGCGTGATGAAAGCGGCTGGACCAAACTCTTCCCATAAGTTCACCGCTTGAAAGCCAAAATGAGGGCTCGAAATCATCGGGAACTTTTCGCCATCAGACCAATCGAAATTTCCGCCATCAACGACAACGCCGCCAATCGCAACCCCATGTCCGCCCATCCATTTGGTTAGTGAGTGGATGACAATATTCGCGCCATTTTCGAGCGGCTTGAAAAGATAGGGCGTGTTGAACGTGGCATCGATAACCACTGGTACATTGGCGGCCTTCGCAATTTCACCCACCGCAGGTAAATCCATAATATCCAGTGTTGGGTTGCCGATAATTTCACCGAACACCATTTTTGTATTGGGTCGGATGGCGTTCTTGATGCCTTCCAAATCACTCGGTGCCACAAAGGTCGTGTCGACCCCATACCTCTTTAGCGTATGTTCAAAGAGGTTGATATTCGCCCCATACATTTTGGACGAACTCACAATATGATCGCCCGCTGAACAAAGCGCAAGTACCGTGACAAACAACGCCGCCATACCAGATGAAGTTGCACAGGCTCCGACACCGCCCTCAAGTGCGGCAACGCGCTGTTCAAGCACAGCAACGGTCGGATTGGAAATCCGTGAATACAGATGCCCACCAAGTTCCAAGTTATAAAGTGCGGCCGCATGCTCGCTGTCTTGAAACACATACGATGTGGTTTGATGAATTGGCACCGCACGCGATCCGTGGCGATCATCAGGAACATGACCAGCATGCAGTCCCAATGTGTTAAATTTATAGTCGCCCGTCATGCTGTGGCACCTCCCGTAAGTTCCGCCCAAGAGATAGCCCTGATGTAGCAGGTCACGTCAACCTCAAAGCGACTTTTGCGAGGATTAATAGACAATTATTCGCGAATTTCTTATTGCAACGGCCCAAGATTTGAAGTTACGGGAAATGATCTAAATGGTCGCTCATTTGCGACTTTTTTAACTGACAATATGGCATTCCCCCGCAAGGGAAAAGGACATCGGATATGAGCAAAAGCGGAATTACAGCCACACGCAGATTGCGCGGCACCCCTTATTCAAAACGCGTTGAAGAGGCGGGTGCGAAGGCATACACCATTTACAACCACATGCTTTTGCCCACGCTTTTTGAAAGCTTCGAGGCGGATTGCCACCACCTTAAAAATAATGTGCAAATCTGGGACGTTGCCGCAGAACGCCAAGTCGAAGTTAAGGGCAAAGACGCCCGCAAACTCGCAATCATGATGTCTGCGCGGGACCTGACGAATGCAAAACCGGGCAAGTGCTACTACGCGCCTATTTGTGGACCAGATGGTGGCATGATCAATGACCCCATCGCACTTTGTTTAGCTGATGATCATTTTTGGTTCTCTATTGCAGACAGCGATATGAAGCTCTGGGCCGAAGGCCTGGCGGTCGGTATGGGACTTGATGTTTCTGTCACAGAACCCGATGTCAGCCCGCTTGCCATCCAAGGCCCCCAAGCCGAAGATTTAATGGCACGCGCCTTTGGTGATGAAATTCGTGACGTGAAGTTTTTCAACTTCAAAGCCTTCCCGTTCAAGGGGCGCGTGCTCAATATCGCACGCTCTGGTTGGTCAAAGCAGGGCGGCTTTGAAATCTACCTCGACGACAGCTCACTGGGTTTAGACCTTTGGGACCATATCGTGGCTCAGGCAAATGATTTCGACCTTCGCGCCGGCTGTCCAAACCTTATTGAACGGGTTGAAAGTGGTCTGCTTTCCTATGGCAATGACATGACACGCGAAGATACGCCGCTTCAAATCGGTCTCGAAAAATATGTCGGCCTTGATGCAGATGTTGAATTTATTGGCAAACAGGCGCTGTTGCGTCAACGCGATGCCGGCATTTCTTCGAAGCTAATGGGCCTCATCATTGAAGGTCCTAAATTGCCAGGCGTCGCAATGCCGTTGCCGATTTCTGTCGGATCAAAAACCATGGGCAAAGTGACCTCTGGCGTCTATTCCCCAGAGATGGAAAACAACCTTGCCTTTGCAATGTTAGATATCGATCATACGGCTGTGGACACCAAGGTTTCCGTGGAAACTTTGCATGCTGGCACACAAAACGCGCGCGTCGTCGAGATCGAGAAACTTTACTCCCGCATCTAACGCGTAACCAAAGGTCATTTGCGCTCTTCACCGAAAAAGGTGGTAGCCAGCGCAGAATCGGTCTAGGGTGCGCCCCATTCAAAAAGCGGAGACGCTTTTTCAGAAAAAGATAATCTTAGGGAGATATCTCATGAAAAAACTAATGTTGGCGCTTGCAGCCACTACAGCAATGACTGGCGCTGCATTTGCAGACGGTCACGAAGTCAAGATCGGTGTGATCTTGGGCTACACGGGTCCAATTGAATCTTTGACAGGTCCAATGGGCGATTCAGCAGAGCTTGCAATGTCAGAAGTTAACGCTTCTGGTAAGTTCATGAACGGCATGACAGTGACATCCGTTCGCGGTGACACAACGTGTGTTGACTCTGCAGCAGCAGTTGCAGCGACAGAGCGTCTAGTCACATCCGACAAAGTATCAGGCATCGTTGGTGGTGACTGTTCTGGTGTAACTGGTGCGATGCTTCAAAACGTGGCACGTCCAAACGGTGTTGTGATGGTTTCTCCATCTGCGACATCACCTGCACT
>CAZRFT010000101.1:0-5203 GCA_964599255.1 uncultured Neptunicoccus sp.
GCGTCTGCGCCACTGGTTGAATTCGAACACAAAGCGCCAAGCGCGCAAAAATATCTCTTACCATTATGACTTGGGTAATGATTTCTACGGTCTGTGGCTTGACGACACGATGACTTATTCATCCGCCTTGTTCAAAACGGGGCAAGAATCGCTTGAGACCGCGCAAACCCAGAAATACGCGCAAATGTGCGATTCAATTGAGGTAAAAGAGGGCGATCATATTTTGGAAATTGGCTGCGGCTGGGGTGGTTTTGCTGAATACGCAGCTGGTCAGCGCGGCGCGCGCGTTAAGGGATTAACAATCAGTCAGGAACAGCATGACTACGCGGTGGCACGCATGGAAAAAGCCGGCCTATCCGATCGCGTCGAGATTGTAATGCAGGATTACCGCGACGAAAAAGGTAAATATGACGGCATCGCATCGATTGAAATGTTCGAAGCTGTAGGCGAGAAATATTGGCCGATTTATTTCCAAAAGGTTAATGAGTGTCTCAAAGATGGTGCCAATGCGACTTTGCAAATTATCACCGTACCGCATGACCGCTTTGAAGCTTATCGTACTTCAGTTGATTTTATCCAAAAATACATCTTCCCAGGCGGTATGCTGCCCAGCGAAGAAATCTTGAAACAAGAGATCGCGAAAGTCGGATTGACCTTCAAAGAGTTCATCGATTTCCGCCGTTCTTATTCAGTTACACTTCGCCGTTGGTTCGAAACCTTCAACGAGCGTTGGGGCGATGTTGCGCAACTTGGCTTCGATGAACGCTTTAAGCGGATGTGGAACATCTACCTGACTGGCTGTGCGGCGGGTTTCGAATATGACACAACAGGTCTGGTTCAAGTCACCATGAAAAAAAGCTGATGCCTAAATATGTGCTTAATACCGCTGGTCGCCTTGTCGGCGGGATAAGCATGGCAACTTTGGGTTATACCGCGCTTTCGGTATATATTAACGGCGGCGGCACCGTTGCTGGTGGTATACCGGAATTTGCTAAATGGGTTGCGGCTGCGTGCTTTTTTCTAGCAGGTTGGAATTATCTTGGAACCCATGTTGGCTATGGAGGTCGCAAGTCCATAATAGAGGGCATTAAGGGCACTTTTGTGGGCCTCGTCATCGCATCCATGGTGTTGGCGGTTTTGCTGATGGGGCGTGCCTTTATTTTGGGTCAGTACTTTGATCCCTATAAGGCTGTCTTTGATTGGGTCCGGCAGATTTTTGATTTGGTTGTCGTGGCGCTTACCACACCAGCCACTCTGGGCGTTTTGGTTATTGGGGGTGCTGTCGTTGGGCTGATAACTGGTTTTGCGAATGCAAGATGGCGCTGATCGCGCTTGTGGAACCTTTCATAGCTGTTAGGCTATAGCGAAGCTATTTACTAAAGGAATCTCTAAATGAACCGCTATGCCGATCTTCCTGATGCTGTCGGGAATACGCCACTAATCCGCTTGAAAAAAGCGTCCGAAGAGACGGGGTGTGAGATTTTAGGGAAAGCTGAATTTTTAAATCCCGGTCAATCGGTAAAGGACCGTGCCGCGCTTGGTATCATCCAAGATGCCGAAAAAAAAGGACTGCTTAAACCTGGGGGCACAATCGTCGAAGGTACGGCTGGGAATACTGGGATTGGGCTCGCACTTGTCGGCAATGCCCTTGGTTACAAAACGGTGATCGTGATCCCAGAAACGCAGAGCCAGGAAAAGAAGGAAATGCTGCGTCTAGCAGGCGCGGATTTGGTCGAAGTACCAGCGAAGCCTTATCGGGACCCAAATAACTACGTCAAATATTCCGCGCGTCTTGCGGAAAAACTGGCAGATACAGAGCCGAATGGCGCGATTTGGGCCAACCAATTTGACAATGTGGCCAATAGAGATGCCCATATCCGCACCACAGGGCCCGAAATTTGGAACCAAACGGATGGCAAGATCGATGGCTTTATATGTGCCGTTGGGTCGGGTGGCACACTTGCCGGTGTCGCAGCTGGCCTTCGCGAAAAAAATAAGGACGTTAAAATTGGTATCGCTGATCCTGATGGGGCAGCACTTTATAATTGGTATGCCAATGGCGAATTGAAGTCAGAGGGCAGCTCGATCACCGAAGGGATCGGACAAGGCCGCGTAACGGCCAATCTCGAAGGGCTAGAAGTCGATATGGCTTTTAATATCCCTGATAAAGAGGCATTGCCGATCGTCTTTGATTTGTTGACGGAAGAGGGGATTTGCATGGGTGGTTCGACAGGCATTAATATTGCCGGCGCCATCCGCATGGCCAAAGAAATGGGGCCAGGTCATACCATCGTTACTGTCCTATGTGACTACGGTACTCGGTACCAATCAAAGCTCTTCAACCCGAAATTTTTGGCCGCAAATAACCTGCCCGTACCAGAATGGCTCGCTAAGCGTCCACGTGTCATCCCAACAGTTTTTGAAACGGAATGAGCGGATTACTCTTTCTCGATGACGCGTATCAACGGGAAGGAACGGGTACTGTTCTTTGCCACACCGCTGAAGGCGGTATCGTCTTAGATCAATCGCTTTTCTACCCAACGGGTGGCGGACAGCCAGGTGACCGAGGCGTTTTAGCCGTCGATGGGCGTGGTATTCAAATTGAAAACACCGTGAAGGGTCCCCAAGGCGTGCCTGTTCTAATGCCGAAGGAGGGAACAGAGCTGCCCGAAATCGGCGCGGAGGTTGCGCAGACAATCGAATGGGCGCCACGCTATGGCCATATGCGCGTCCATACCGCACTGCACCTCTTGTCCGTCGTAATCCCATTGCCAGTTACTGGTGGACAAATATCAGCCGAAAAGGGGCGTTTGGATTTTTTGATGCCGGATCCGCCCGAAGATAAAGCGCCGCTTGAGTCGGCGCTTAACGATCTGATTTCTCGGGATTTGGAGGTCACTCAAACCTGGATTAGCGAGGAAGAATTGGATGCAAAACCCGAACTGGTCAAAACAATGTCTGTGAAGCCACCTAGGGGCGCTGGGCAAATCAGGCTGGTCCGTATTGGGACTGCCGATGAACAAATAGACCTACAGCCTTGTGGTGGTACGCATGTTCATAAGACGGGTGAAATCGGGCGCATCCGTTTCGGCAAGATCGAAAATAAAGGTAAACAAAACCGGCGGGTCCATATTCACCTAGACGGCTAAAGTGTAAGGGTTGAATCCCCTTGCGACCTTTTCCAATTTCCCTATAACGCGGGCCAACGGACAGGTGGCCGAGTGGTCGAAGGCGCACGCCTGGAACGCGTGTAGGCGGGTGACCGTCTCCAGGGTTCGAATCCCTGTCTGTCCGCCACTTTTATTCAGCCATTGTGAACTCGCGATTTTTCTTGCTTTTTAAGCGATTCTCGCCAATTTTTGCCGCGGGGGCAGAAAATTTAGGGAATATAACCGCCCCTCAATATCGAGCAACTATTTCAGAGAGGGAAATCATGGCTTCTGTAGACTATTCGAGCCCAGACTCGATGCCGCCCATTGGGCAGGCAGTACCGCTGGGACTTCAACACGTATTGGCGATGTTTGCGTCAAACGTTACACCATCCATTATCGTGGCCGGTGCCGCTGGTTTGGCTTTTGGGTCAGGCGAGCAAGTATATCTAATCCAAATGGCAATGCTATTCGCTGGCGTTGCGACGCTGTTCCAAACAATCGGCTTTGGCCCTGTTGGTGCGCGTTTGCCGATTATGCAAGGTACATCCTTTGCCTTTGTTGGTGTTTTGGCAGGTGTTGCGGCAACCCAGGGTTTGGGCGTTGCACTAACCGCTTGCTTGATCGGTGGGATCATCCACACGCTTCTGGGCGGTGTGATCCAACATATCCGGTTCCTATTTCCACCGCTTGTCACAGGCTTGGTGATTTTGGCCATTGGTCTCTACCTGCTCCCTGTTGCAATTAAATATTCAGCAGGTGGAGCAGCGAAATTCCAGATGGAGGCAGAAAGCTTCGGCTCGCTGATGCATTGGTCAGTGGCCATGACAGTGGTTGTTGTCTCGCTGATCTGCACGTTCTTCGGACGTGGATTGATCCGCACAGCCGCAATTCTGATCGGTCTGATCGCTGGTTATGTGCTGGCCTATCTGATGGGTATGGTGAATTTCGGCGCCGTTGGTAAAGCGGGCTGGTTCTCTGGCCTTCAAGTGATGCCATATGGCTTTGAATTTAGCCTTGGTGCAGTGATTGCCGTAACGCTGGTCTCTATCGTATCTGCGATTGAAACAGTGGGCGATGCTTCTGCGACAACGAAAGCGGGTGCGGGACGTGATGCAACGGATCAGGAAATTTCTGGTGCGACTTATGCAGATGGTCTGGGCACAGCGGTTGCAGCCGTATTCGGCGGTCTGCCGAACACGTCCTTCAGCCAAAACGTTGGTATTGTGGGCATGACAGGTGTCATGAGCCGCAAGGTTGTTGCCATCGGTGGTTTGATCCTTGTGGTTTGTGGCTTGTTGCCGAAAATCGGTGCTGTAATCGCCTCTATGCCGCTACCTGTTCTTGGTGGTGGTGTGATCGTGATGTTCGGCATGGTGGCAGCGGCTGGTATCAAGATGTTGACTGAAACGCCGATTAATCGTCGTAACATGATCATCATCTCGGTTTCACTTGCCTTTGGTCTGGGTCTGAACCTTGTGCCAACAGCGGTGCAATACCTACCAGGTGTTCTTAAGACACTTGCAACTTCGGCAGTTGCGCCAGTTGCCTTGGTTGCAGTTATCCTAAACCAAGTTCTTCCACAGGAAGACTAAGATAAACTAATATTGAGAGGGCCGGTGCTTTGCGCCGGCCTTTTTTCTTGGCCGAATGAAAATTCAGTGATTTCAAGAATTTGAAGTGCGGAGTTGAAACTCTCATCAGATTGTGGTCGTATTTTGGAACGCCCAAACAACACGCAAAGATTTGGGGTAAAAATAGGCAAGTGCCTTTCCCTTGCCGGAGGATTTTATGACAGAACAGAACACGATCCAATTTATCCTGAACGGCTCATCTGTTTCACTTGCAGATGTTGGGGCGGATCAGACTTTGTTGGATTTCTTGCGTCTCGATCAAGGCTTAACGGGCACAAAAGAGGGATGTGCCGAAGGCGACTGTGGGGCGTGCACCGTTCTCGTTGGGCGATTGATGAATGAGGAATTAATTTACGAACCTGTAAATGCCTGCATTCGTTTTCTAGCATCCGTTGATGGCTGTCATGTTGTGAGCGTTGA
>CAZRFT010000102.1:0-2498 GCA_964599255.1 uncultured Neptunicoccus sp.
GGGTGATGACTTTGTCAAGGTGACCTTCAGGTGTAAAACGCAGAACAGACCTTCCGCCAAACCGGGCGTTCCAAAGATAGCCCTCGGCATCCACGGTCGAGCCGTCTGGCACCCCATAGCCCTTGATATCCGCAAAAAGACTCCCGTCGCCAAGCGCGCCTTGTGCGTCGTAGTCATAGGCATAGATGGCGGTGCCTGCACTGTCCGCGAAATACATCAGCGTGCCGTCGGGCGAAAAACAGATCGAGTTCGCGCAGCCGATGTTTTCAAGAAGGGTTTCGCACCCATTGCCATTCCAGCGCCAAACCGGTGTCGTTGGGGCCATGGAATCTTCGTGTATGCCGCCGATGACGAAATTCCCCGCGCGGTCCAGATTGCCGTCATTCGTGCGGACCTGAGGGTCGCTTGGCTCATAGCCGCGCATTTTTTCACGCGCGCCGGATTGCGGATCAAAATGGTAAAGCCCGTCAGAAAATCCGGCGATCAGGGTTTGGTCTGGCAGAAACGCGAAAGCACAGAGTTTACCGGGCAGGGGGATCGACCGAGGATCGCCACCATTGGCGTCGCAGGACCAAAGCATCTCTCCGAAAATATCGGTCCAATAAAGAAGTTGATCAGTGCAATTCCATTGGATGCCTTCGCCAAGCTGGTTCCTGCAATCCAGCAGCAGAGTTGCAGCAAGTGACTGTGGTTCATGCCCGGTCATTTTGCGGTCAGCCCATCGTCGAAATGACCTGAGTCGCCAATCAGATGTGATCTATAGATTCGGGATTGCGCGTATGAGGCTAAACCCCAAAATCCCGCTGTTTTCCGAACAAAATCGAGGAAAGTTGGACGTTTCCCAGAAAATTCTAGCCCCATGGAAGTAAACATTTTTTTACACATTGGCGGTTCAATCCCTCATCGCAAGCACATGATGCAAACTGCGATCATGAATTATTTTTCTTGACGAAATTAATGCGATATCTATTCTAAATCACACCTAAAGCGCAATGAAAATGTGCTTTGGTCGGCCAGGCCTTACCCCGAGGACGCGCCGACGAGTGGAGGGGGAAGAGTATGAGTATTTTGATGTCGCTGCCTGATTTTACCCGTGACGCCTTGATCAACAGGGCAAGTGCGCTAACCCGCTTGCCGGCGCGGACCCCGTCCCGATACCGCGCTCTTGGTCCCTTGAAGGCGATGTCCCCAGCGGGCGCACTTCGGGCAGTTCAAATACGCTATTTGCAAGCAAGCTCCCATACCTTGCAGCTCCTTTCGCAAATAGTGCCCCGCAACAGGAGAGGCGCTGCTTGTCACAGCGCTTCTCCTAAGTGGGTTTGAAGGGGCGCTTCCCAAAAAGCGCCGGTGTCTGCCTAGGACTTGTTCGGAGGAAACTGTTTTAGACGAATTCAGGCACCCAATGATGAATATCAAATGAAAGTCCGGGCACCCCGGTCTAAAGTTAGAAAAACTGGAGGAAATTATGAAACACGTCTCACTCACGCTCGCGGCTTCGCTGGCATTCACTGCCGGATCCGCATTTGCGGATGTGACCGTTGACGTTTTGTCGATCAACCGGGATTCAACACCTTGGCTGGGGCTCTACACCGATGCTGTTGCCTCGTTTGAAGCCGCAAACCCCGGCGTCAAAGTGAACCTGCAGTTCATGGAAGATGAGGCGTTTAAGCAGAAACTGCCTACTTTGCTGCAGTCTGATGCTGCACCTGATATGTTCTTTAGCTGGTCCGGCGGCGTGTTTTATGAGCAAGCAGAGCAAGGTTTCCTGCGTGCTTTAGATGACGCAACCGTCGCTGAATGGCAGCAAGATCTGTCCGCAGGTGGCATGGCGGCCCTGTCTCACAATGGCAAATACTACGGCGCGCCAGAGGCCTCTCAGAACGTTGCGATCTGGTACAACAAAGACCACGCGGCCGCATTGGGTATCGACCCGACGTCTATCAAAACCTATGACGAGCTTTTGGGCGCGGTGGAAACAGCCAAAGCAGGCGGCGTGACCCCGTTTGTTGTCGGCGGTCAGGACAAATGGCCTCTGCATTTCTTTTATTCCCTGATCGCGATGCGCATCATGGGCCAAGAGGGCATGGCGGCCTCGGCCGCGGGTGAGAATGGCGGCTTTAACAATGAAGATTGGGTGCGTGCCGGACAGGAATACATGCGCCTGATCGAGCTTGAGCCGTTTCAGCCGGGCTTTATGGGTGTGAAATACGATGGGGCAACCGGCCTCTGGGGCGACGGGGCGGCTCTGTTCCACCTCATGGGCGACTGGGATCTTGGCGCATCGCGCGGTGCGGCGAGCAACGGCGGACTGTCTGATGACCAGCTCGGCGTGATCCCATTCTCAATGATCGAAGGCGGCAAAGGTGCGATCACCGATACGCTGGGCGGGGCCTCTGGCTTTGTTCTAACCAAGGATGCACCGGATGAAGCGATTGATTTCCTGAAGTATTTCATGGGCGTAGACGTTCAGAAAGCTGCCGCGAGCGGCGGGGTCTATA
>CAZRFT010000103.1:0-5740 GCA_964599255.1 uncultured Neptunicoccus sp.
GGAATTTCAGCTTCGTCGAGCCAATAAATGAAGTTTTTTGCAGTCAGACCCGCATCAGCAACCAAGGCGACATCAGCGTGATAGTTTTTGGAAATTTCATTAAGATCATCGTTTACGGCAACGATGCGTTTCCCCTTCATCAGTTTACCGCGATCGGTGGTGAAATGATGGAGGCTAGCCCCAAAGGCCACGATGCAATCGGATTTATCAATCAGCTCATAGGCTTCTGGCGTCGATAGGGTGCCGAAAATATCCATGTTGAAAGGGTGATCGTTAAATAGTCCTTTAGCCTTTAGCGTTGTGGCAAGCGGTGCCTCTAGACGATCGGCTAGCAGAATTAGGTCACCGCACGCCTTCGCTGCGCCACCGCCGGCAAGGATAATCGGGCGCTTCGCCGAAGCGATCATGCCGATGGCGTTATCTAAATCGTCCCCTTCGGGCACATGCGAAGGCGCCTTAAAAACATCATAAACATATTTTTCATGAGCCGTTTCCACCCACATAAAATCGGCAGGCATATTGAGGACAATCGGGCGTCGTTCGACCCGCGCACGGTAGACAGCGTGTGCAAGGTCTTGGGCAGCGGTCTGTGGAGAGCGAAGCTGTTCAAAGCCGGCACCCGTTACTTTCACAACTTCGCGCTGATCAATATTCTGAAGGTTTTGTGGGTCCATGACGGCCGTGTCGCCGCAAAGCAAAACCATGGGGATATGTCCCCGTGTCCCTTCAGTCAAAGCTGTGACGCAATTCGTCAGGGCGGGGCCGTGCGTGACCGTTGCAAAACCTACCTCCGCTTTCACATGTGCGTAGGCCAAAGCCATGAGAATGGCGCTGCCTTCATGGGCTGCAGGGATAAATTGCCCCTGACATTCGCGGACATAGTGATCGACCAAAAAGAGGTTCGCATCGCCCATCAAACCAAAGAGCGTGTCAGCACCATGATCCATCACCGCCTGAGCGAGGGATTGATGCATATAGGTTTTGGTGTCGGACATGGGAGGATCCTATTTATTTATCATGTTAAATATATGGATACGGCGATTCAATCAAACCTTTTCTGATGCATAAATAAAAGTGGCGTTTTGTGGCAGCCATTGAATAAATACGGATCAGGAGAAAATTTCAATCCGGCCCCTAATTTAACTAGGGGCCATTTTCCAATTTATTTTCATTTAACTTGAAATTGGTCGGCGGACATAACTGTGCCCGCTTTGCTATACTTTCATAACGCCCATCTGATCTTCAAGTTTCTGCATCACTTGCATAGCCGCAAGGCCTTGCGCAAAGCTTGAATTCGGTTCGCGACCTTCTTGAATGGCAGAAATGAACTCACGGTCGATCAGCTCGATCCCGTTATTCGACACCGCAACGCCCGAAAGATCAATCGGCTCCTCTCGCCCATCAACCAAATCGTCATAGCGGGCGATATATGTGCCGGTATCCCCAATATAACGGAAGAATGACCCCAATGGCCCATCATTGTTGAATGATAGGCTCAATGTGCAAAGCTTGCCAGATGGCGTTTTCATACCAATCGTCATGTCCATCGCAATCCCGAGATCGGGATGTGCTGGACCTTGCAGGCCGAACACCTCTGACGGTATCTCGCCCGTTTGGTACATAAACAGATCAATTGTGTGGCAGGCATGATGCCACAACAGGTGATCCGTCCATGTGCGCGGCTCACCCTTGGCATTTGTGTTCGTGCGGCGGAAAAAATAGGTCTGCGCGTCCATTTGTTGGATGCTGAATTCACCCGCATCAATGCGGTTTTTGATCCACTGATGGCTTGGGTTAAAGCGGCGGACATGGCCCACCATACCAATCAATCCCGTTTCTTTCTGGGCCGCATCCATGGCTTCGGCATCTTTCAAACTGTCCGCCATGGGAATTTCAGAAAATGTATGTTTGCCCGCTTTCAGCGCAGCAATAGATTGTTCTGCATGCAATTGCGTTGGCGTGGAAAGGATCACAGCATCAACATCGGAATTTAAAAAAGCATCGTAATTGTCATAAGCCCCAGCGATCCCACGTTCTGATGCTAGCCCTTCGATTGCATCTTTGTTTGGGCCAAAAATGGCTGTGACTTCTGCCTCTTTGATATTTGCCAAAGCATCCAGATGTTTAATCCCAAAAGCGCCATAGGCCCCTGCAACACCAATTTTAACCATTATCTATTCTCCAAAATCAGATGGCCCACGGCCGTGTTTGAGGCTGGCACATGGTAGAACCGGTGCACCTCTTCTACATTTTCGTTTAACGCACCGCGCATGACATACCACATCACCAGTTCGATCCCTTCGGATCCTGCTTCGCGTAGATATTCAACATGTTCAATCTGGCTGCCCTTTTCGGGATCATTCACCAACAGATCCATGAACCGTTGATCCCATTCTGCATTGATCAGTCCAGCGCGTTCGTGTTGCAACTGGTGGCTCATCCCGCCTGTGCCGAAGATACAAATCTTCATATCCTCTGGATAGGCTTCGATTGCTTTGCGGATCGCCTTGCCCAATGCATAGCAACGCTTCCCAAGGGGCGCTGGGTATTGCACCACACCAACGGCCAGCGGAATCACTGGACAGGGCCATTCATCAGGTTGGCCGAACATCATGGACAGCGGTACGGTCAGCCCGTGGTCCACTTCCATCTCGTTCATAATCGTGATGTCAAATTCGTCTAGGATCAGGGACTGCGCAATATGTGCTGACAATCCGCGGTGACCTTTCACTGTTGGCACAGGCCGCGGTCCCCAGCCTTCATCTGCGGGTTTGTATTCTTCGGCACAACCAAGCGCAAAGACAGGCATGATGGATGCATCGAATGCTGTGCAGTGGTCATTATAGACCAAGAAAATAAGATCAGGCTTTTCCTTTTCGATCCATTTCTTTGAAAATTCGAACCCTTTGAAAATCGGGCCGTAATAGTCGTCCCCAGAAATTCCCTGATCAACTGCCACGCCAAGTGCGGGCACATGGCTACATGCTACACCTGAATGAATTTTAGCCATCGTTGTCGTCCCATTCCTTTTTATATCTGTTGCCGTCTGGTGTACGACCACCTGCCAGCATCATTGCGCGGTAATCTGTTGATCCCATGCCTGTCATGATGCCTGCGAGTTCTTGGAAATTTATCCCATGAAAGGCAGCAAGCTTCGCTGTGTAATAGATATTTCCACCCAGCTCTAACATGCGATTCCATTCCTGGTTCAATGCGGCTTCGCGTTGTTCGGGCGTCATCGGAAATGTGTCGATATACCCTTCGGGATCAGCCTTGAATTTGTCGCGCCCCTCTTGGGTGCGAAGCGAAATACAAAATTGGTTAAGATGGAAACCCTTTGACGCTTGATCACTGTCAAACACGATTGTGCCAGGAATATCGTCATATTCTTTGTCAGGCTTTTCTGAATCTTTGGCCATGGTCGCTCCTTTTGTCATGTTAAAGCGCAAAAAATGAGGAAGAGTCAATATTTGCATGCAAAAATTTCTAAAATTAACGGAATATTATTGACCAATGCCATTTTTGCATGCAATTTGGGTGAATGAGTGAAAGCCAACGTCAGACAGCACTATATCATCTTCGCGATTTAATTATCCGTGGCGAGCTACATGGTGGCGAGAAATTGCGCGCCTCTCATCTTGCTGAAGAAATGGATATCTCCCGCACCCCAATTAGCGAGGCCTTGCTTCAGCTTGAAGGTGAAGGATTGTTGATCGGTGACAAGTCAGGTTTCACTGTGCGCAGTTTCACATTGGAAGATGTCTATGATGCCATTGATCTGCGCGGGGTACTGGAAGGAACAGCGGCGCAATTCGCAGCCGAAAAAGGTGTGCCCGCAGACCGCATGTTGCGACTGCGTGGATTGCTTAAAGAAATGGATGGAATTGTCGAGGCAGGTCATGCGCGTGGCTATGACAAGCTGAACGAGGATTTCCATGCAGAACTGGTCGCCTGTGCTGAAAGCCCAATTTTTTCCGAAGAGGTTAAACGCAGCTATCGCTTGCCCTTTGCTGCACCAAGCTCTTTCCCAACGCGAGAAAGCGACACAAAACGTTTTCTAAACAGTATTATCATCGGTCAGGCACAGCATCATCGTATCGTTCAAGCACTGGAGGCGCGCCAAGGTGCGCGTGTTTTTGCGTTGATGCGCGAACACGCCTTGCTTGCGCGTCGCAATGTTGATGCGGCATTGGAAAACGATGCGCCCGTACCCCAATTGGCGATGTTGAGAGGGTGATCATGCAAGAAAAATCAACACAGGTTTTGATCATCGGCGCGGGGCCGTCGGGGCTGTTGCTTAGCCAGCTTTTGCATCACGAGGGCATCCGTTCGGTCATTGTTGAGCGGACCAGCCGTGAACGTGTTTTATCCCGTATTAGGGCGGGCGTTTTGGAACGGGGCACAATCGAAGGGATGGAAGAGGCCGGATGCGCCGACAGGCTTCATGCCGAAAGGATCAAACATGATGGCTTGAACTTGATGTTTGACGGGGATGAATTTGAATTTCCGGTCAAAGGCATCACTGGGCATTATGTGAATGTATACGGCCAAACCGAAATCACCCAAGATTTGATAGAGGCGTGCGAGGCGCGCGGTCAGGAAATATTTTGGGATTGTCCTGAAAGCACGTTAAGCGATTTGGACAGCGATGCACCAAAGTTCTTGTTCAAAACACCGCAGGATGAAAGCGTAGAAGTGACCGCTGATTTTATTGCGGGCTGTGATGGGTTCCACGGAGTTTCGCGGTGCTCGATACCTGCAAAATTGCAGAAAAATTTCGAGCGCGAATATCCATTTGGCTGGCTGGGTGTGCTGGTGGATCAAAAACCGCTGTCACATAATGTCATCTATGCCAATCATCGCGATGGTTTTGCTTTGTCATCGATGCGGTCGCATACACGCGCGCGCTATTACGTGCAGACCGACATGAATGAAACCGTGGACGATTGGCCAATCGAGAAGTTCTGGGAACATTTCAAAAAACGAATTGGGAAAAAAGCCGACGAACTCATCACCGGCGAGCCGATAGAGATGAGCATTGCGCCTCTACGCTCTTTCGTGTCGGAACCGATGTCCTATGGCCGATTGTTTTTGGCAGGGGATGCGGCACATATCGTTCCACCGACAGGGGCCAAAGGTTTGAATTTGGCCTTTGCGGATACCCGCCGTTTGGCGCGCGCGTTGGCGGCACAGTTTAAGGGCAACGAAGCACCGCTAACAAACTACAGCCAAGAGGCTTTGGATCGGGTTTGGAAAGTTGAACGCTTCAGCTGGTACTTAACCACGCTGATGCATCAATTTCCGGATCATTCCGATTTTGAAAAGAAAATGCAGCGCGCGGAATACGATTATATTGTAAGTTCTGAAGCTGCCCAAAAGACAATTGCTGAAAACTACGTGGGACTTGATTTTTAAGTTCTAGAAAGGGTTAGAAATGAGTAAGAAAACGGCTTTGATTTTATCAGCCCATGCCGCTGATTTTGTGTGGCGCTGTGGCGGCGCAATCGCGCTTCATGCCGAAATGGGATACGAGGTGACGGTTGCCTGTATGAGCTTTGGCGAACGCGGTGAAAGTGCGCGTTTGTGGAAAGATGGCAAAAAGCTTCAAGAGGTCAAAGGCATCCGCCGCAAAGAGGCCGAAAACGCCGCCAAAGCTTTGGGCGTGCATGAATTGGTCTGCTTTGACTTTGGCGATTATCCCCTGACCTTTGATGAGGAACGCAAATTTCAAGTCGTTGAT
>CAZRFT010000104.1:0-5527 GCA_964599255.1 uncultured Neptunicoccus sp.
GAATCCATCAGCTGCAACCGATGTGAAACCCTCAGCCTCTAAAAAGGCTCGGACCTTGTCGCCAAGTTCTTGTTGGCGCGATTTTAACTCTTCATATCCAATCTCCGCCATTTCGCGCATCTGATCCAACATTTGACGCAATCCGTCTGTTGGCATGGTTGCATGATAGGCATGACCGCCATTTTCATAGGCTTTCATAATATTCGCCCATGTTTTCAAATTCATCGCAAAGCTGGAACTTTCGGTTTCTTGCATGTTCGTATAGGCACGCTCGGACATCATGACCATGCCAGCACAAGGTGTACCTGACCAACCTTTTTGCGGGGCGGAAATTAGGATATCGACACCCAACGCTTTCATATCGATCCAAATACATCCCGATGCGATGCAATCCAAAATGAATATCGCCCCAACGGAATGGGCAGCATCAGCCAAAGCTTTGATATAGTCATCGGTCAGGATCATTCCTGCCGATGTTTCCACATGTGGTGCAAAAACAGCCGCCGGCTGTTGTTGTTTGATGGTTTCGACAACTGTTTCGATTGCTGCGGGCGCAAATGGTGATTGTTGGTTGTTGCCCGTTTGGGATGCCTTCATGACTTCGGCATGATCAGCAAGATTACAAGCATCAAAGATTTGAGTCCAACGATACGAAAACCACCCATTGCGAACAACCAACGCTTTTGAGTCTGTGGCAAACTGACGTGCGACTGCTTCCATTCCATAAGTACCGCCCCCCGGAACAAGGGCAACATGATCTGCACTATAGACCGATTTCAAAGTGTCATTGATTTCCAGCATGATACTTTGAAAGCTCTTGCTCATGTGGTTGAGTGAACGATCGGTAAAGACGACCGAAAACTCTTGCAAACCATTTGGATCGACTGGGGACGTAAAATTCATGATGCTCTCCGCGAAAAACGAAAGTTTCATTTACACCGAATTGCTAAAATAGACACGCGCAAAGTGTCACGGTCAAAGGGAAATTGGGCGACGCTCCTCGGACAATAAAACATTCGCCTCCACCTCGCCGACACCTGGCAATGTCATCACCCGTCGCCGCAAGACCCGTTCAAAATCAGACAAATCGCGCGCCACGACTTTTAACCGGTAATCATAAAGGCCCAAGACATGCTGGCAAAGCTGCACCTCTGGGATCGCGGCCACCGCATTTTCAAAATCAGAAAGTGCGACCCGACCTTTTGTGGCGAGTTTCACGCCAAGGAATACGGTTACCCCAAATCCCAATTTCTCTTTGTTTAAGCGCGCCCTTTTTCCTGTGATGATGCCCCCCTCTTGAAGGCGTTTGATCCGGCGCCAAGTTGAAGGTTGGGTCAACCCAATCTTCTTGCCCAATTCGGATGCTTTCAATCCGCCCGATTTTTGCAAGGCGCGTAAAATTTCGCGGTCTTTGGTATCGAGCTCAATCATAATGGCAGACTTTCTCGATCAAATACAGTCGAGACGAGCATCAACGCCTCGATATCTTGAATATGCGGCAACGCTAGAATGCGGTTTCGATAAATTTCTTGATAATGCGGGATGTCTCGCGCCAGAACGTTCAGACGCACATCTACGCGACCTAAAAATGTCTGGATCTCGTTTACCTCTGCAATTTCTTGGGCAGCGGTCATAAATTGATCAAAAGCGTTGTTTTGGGTCTTGTCCAAGGTCACGCGCAAAGACACCTCCACCTCATAGCCCAATGCCCGGTGATCTAGCTTTATTTCGGTGGCCTCAATGACGCCTGCGGCTTCCATCTTCTCTAAGCGCCGCCAGCAGGTCGCAGGCGGGACATTTGCCGCTTCTGCAAGCTCTTGGGCGTTTTGTCCGGCATCACGCTGTAGCTGCCTTAAAATCGCTCTGTCTTGATCCGTGATTTCATGCATAAATATTTTATTTATTATGTTTTCCCGTATTAATTTTACATATTTTTGACAAATTTTGCAAATATTGAATACAGAAATGGTCGAAAATCACTTATCTGCTCCCTCAATAGACTAAATTGGAGGCAGAAATGCGTGTTTATTACGATGCAGATTGCGATGTTAATCTGATCAAAGACAAAAAGATTGCTATTTTGGGTTATGGTTCACAGGGCCATGCCCACGCGCTTAACTTGCGCGACAGTGGCGCAAAGAATGTTGTTGTTGCGCTTCGCGAGGGTTCAGCATCTATCAAAAAAGCCGAAGGCGAAGGGCTTAAGACGATGGGTATCGCCGAAGCTGCCGCTTGGTGTGACGTAATCATGTTCACAATGCCTGATGAACTTCAGGCTGAAACCTACAAGAAGTACGTCCATGAAAACCTAAAGGAAGGCGCAGCGATCGCCTTTGCACATGGTTTGAACGTTCATTTCGGTTTGATTGAGCCGAAAGCGGGTGTTGACGTGATCATGATGGCGCCAAAAGGTCCAGGTCACACTGTTCGCGGTGAATATGTTAAAGGCGGCGGTGTTCCCTGCTTGGTGGCCGTTGAAAATGACGCCTCTGGCAACGCACTTGAAATCGGCAAATCTTACTGTTCTGCAATTGGTGGCGGCCGCTCTGGTATTATCGAAACCAATTTCCGTGAGGAATGTGAAACCGATCTGTTCGGTGAACAAGCCGTTCTTTGCGGCGGTTTGGTTGAGCTTATTCGCTGTGGCTTTGAGACATTGGTCGAAGCGGGCTATGCGCCCGAAATGGCCTATTTCGAGTGTTTGCACGAAGTAAAGCTGATCGTTGATCTGATCTACGAAGGCGGCATTGCGAATATGGATTACTCGATCTCTAACACGGCGGAATACGGTCAGTATGTAACGGGTCCGCGTATCCTTCAGTATGATGAGACGAAAGCACGGATGAAAGCCGTGTTGGAAGATATCCAAGCGGGTAAATTTGTACGTGACTTCATGCTTGAAAACGCTGTTGGCCAACCAACAATCAAAGCATCTCGCCGTGCAAATGACGAACATCAAATCGAAGAAGTTGGCGCAAAAATGCGTGGCATGATGCCATGGATTTCTGCGGGCAAATTGGTTGACAAGGACCGCAACTAGATCGATTTAAAAACCCAAGAAAGCGCCCCAATGTATTGGGGCGCTTTTTCATTGCATGTTTAGCGCGGACATGCGTTAGTTTGGCGATACCCTTCGCTCCTCCTCGATTGGTTATTAGACTATGGAACAAATTGCACCTTCACGACCGACTAAGTTAACGTGGATGGTTATTGGCGTCCTCGGTGTAATCTGGGGAGCCGCATTCCTCGCTGCTAAACTGGCACTGGAAAGCTACGAGCCGATGTCGATTGCGATGATGCGAATTGGTGTCGCGGCGGCTATATTGCTCGTTTTTTGTTATGCAACGGGGCGACAATTGCCCCGATTGTCGGATGAACACGGTCCAAGGATCTGGTTCCATATGACGATTTTCGGGATCATCACCAACGCCGTTCCCTTCACGTTACTGAATTGGGGGCAGAACTATGTAAGCTCTGGATTTGCAGGCGTGACCATGGCCTTGGTGCCCCTATTCACCCTTCCGATGGCACATTTCATGGTCGTTGGCGAACGCATGACGGTGATAAAAACGATCGGTTTTGTCATTGGGTTTATTGGGATTGTTGTATTGATTGAGCCCGCCTCATTCATGTCAAGCACGGGATCGGATTGGGAACCCATCGCACGTATCGCCTGTGTTTTGGCCTCACTGTGTTACGCAAGCGGAACGATTAATACCCGCCTTTGCCCACCTACCTCCACGCTCGCTTATTCGGCCGGAGGGTTGATGATTGGCTTTATTTTGATGTTCCCGCTTGCTTTGTGGCTGAATGGCTGGCCAGAAATTGGCACTATGGCCGCAATGTCAGGCGTTCTTTATCTTGGGATATTTCCAACTGCATTCGCAACCATTCTACTGGTTTGGGTCATCAGAACCGCTGGTCCCACTTTCCTAACCACAGTTAACTATCAAGTGCCAATTTGGGCGGTGATATTTGGGGTGGTATTCCTAAACGAAACCATACCACCAAGTTTCATTATCGCTCTAGCTATTATTTTATTTGGTTTGGGGATTTCCCAATTCCGCAAGAGTGGCTGAAAATCGAGGGTCGAATTAGTGTGACAATCATCACTATGTGAATTTCCAATTCATTGTTACCTTTCATGAATGGAGAGAGGAGAATCAGAATGGAAATGGATCGAAGAAAACTTCTGAAACTGGCCTTATTTGCCTCAGCAGCAAATATCGCAGGGCTAAAGCAAGGCAAAGCGTATAATGATTCTGTAAAAGAGTGGCTAGTGAGCTTTGGAAATGTTCAATTGTTTGTATTTGCTATTTTCTTTGAAGGGCTTTTCTTTGGACGCTCAATCGCAGGCTCCCATCCGTTCATGGTAGTTAGTGGGAATAACAAGGTCCAAAACTTCATTGCCGCCGCGGCATTCATTGGATACGTTTACCTGCTCGGCAACGCTATGATCCTTCTACCCAATCGGGCAGCCAAATTCGAAATTATCAAATTTCTAATTTACGTTCATGCTGGCCGTTGGTTGCAATTCGCTGGAAGGCAGAAAAATATGAAGCGCTCCAAAGCTCTTCCACATGGAATGAGCGAACGCCAAATAAAATCAAAGGGAAAACGCATTGCGAAAGCGTATCAGCAGGGAAACAAAGTTCTGATCCACGCCGCATAACTGACAGGCCGCTTTTCTTAAGACCGCTGACTCAGGTTGAACTTAAGCAGCTTTTTCAACCGCCTCTGCGATCATACCTATGATTTCTTGCAAAAGCGCTGGATCCTCTGCTTCGCCCATAACGCGGATCACGGGCTCCGTGCCCGAGGCACGAATTAGCAATCGCCCTGTGCTTTTCAGCCTCGCCTCTCCATCCTCAATTGCTGATTTCACCGCGGATGCTTCTAGCGGCCTGCTACCTTTCTTATACGAAACATTTTTCAGCATTTGTGGTAAAGGCTCGAATACAGATGCCAATCGACTGGCGGGAAGGCCACTTGAAGCAACCGCATTCAAAAACTGCAAGCCCGCCATCAAACCATCGCCCGTGGTGACATAGTCACTCATCACAATATGGCCCGATTGTTCGCCGCCCAGATTGAAGCCGCCCTGCCGCATCGCCTGAACTACGTAGCGATCTCCGACCGCCGTTCGGTGTAACGCGATATCGCGAGAGGCCAAATATCGCTCTAACCCCATATTCGACATGACCGTAGAGACGAGCGTATTTTTTGCCAAACGTCCCGCAGAAGACCATTCGCTTGCAATAAGACCCATGATTTGATCACCATCGGCAACTTGGCCCTTTTCGTCGATCACAATAACCCGATCGGCATCGCCATCTAGGCAAATGCCTACATCGGCTTTATGCTCAAGTACGGCGTTGGCGGCTCTTGCGGGCTGGGTTGAGCCGCAATCAAGATTAATATTATAGCCGTTGGGGTCAACGCCAATTGGAATAACATCCGCCCCCAACTCCCACATCACAGTGGGCGCTGACTTATACCCAGCACCATTCGCGCAATCGACAACAAC
>CAZRFT010000105.1:0-3504 GCA_964599255.1 uncultured Neptunicoccus sp.
AGAGCCGCGAACAGTTGATGACCGCAATCACATTTCAAGGACCCGATAATATCGCCCGTAAAACAGGCGGAATGTAGGCGGGAAAGAACGGGTTTGTCGCGTGCAGGATGGCCGATTTCAACGGCGTAATGTTCTTCACCCCCATCATCGGGGCGAAACACATAGACACGCGCATCTTTGGCAAAGCTCAAAGGAACAGGACCGTCTGAAACGGGGCGCATCTGGGGCTTGTCGGTGGCAAGCTCTATCTGGATCATCTCCAGATCCATCGAATGAAGATCGGTTTCGCAGGGTTTTTTAAGCTCCACAACCACCACGGCGGGCAAAAGATAAGCGGTTTTGCAAATAGAGAGGGCGGCGCGATGGGCGTCTGCATCCATGCCAAATATGGGCTGGAAAGGGCCTTTGAGCGGGTTTGAAAGGTCATCTGATGGGTCAGCCGTGGACTTCACCCACGCCAAATCCCGATCGCCAATGGCTAAACGCGCCACGTCACCGGCGCTGGGCCAAGTGTTCAAGGTTTCTGCCCGCCAATTGGTTAGAACGAGTTCAGCTTCGCCCATTTTGCACATCGCCTCAAACCGCTCAGGCGTCACGGTTTCGGCCGCCGCCGTCATCCATTGGCGCCCATCACGGGAAACAAAGATCAGACCTGCGCCCATGCGGAACTCTGAACGCGCACGCGCAATATGTTCAGAAGGTGTCAGATTTATGCTCATGGCCTGCTTCAATTGTTACAGATTCACCCTGACCTATAGCGGTTCGATTGCAAAGTTGAAACATTTGCCGTGATTTCGACACGAGCGCGTGAGGCATCTTGCTCAATGCCCGTTGAGGCGCAATTTATATCTCATGAAACGTGAAATGGAGGTTTTCACATGTCGAACCTAAAGAAGATTTTGCTGGTCGATGACGACGCGGATTTGCGTGAAGTCCTAGCAGATCAGCTGGTTCTTACAGAAGAATTTGATGTCTTTGAGGCCGAAGATGGCGCCAGCGCCAAGGAACGGGTCAAAGAGATGCTTTATGACTTGATCATCCTTGATGTCGGCTTGCCCGACACGGATGGGCGGGAGCTTTGCCGCGTGATGCGCAAAGGCGGGGTAAAATGCCCGATTGTAATGCTGACTGCGCAAGATAGCGATGCGGACACTATTTTGGGTCTCGATTCCGGTGCAAATGACTACATCCCGAAACCGTTTAAATTCCCTGTTTTGCTTGCGCGGCTACGTGCACAATTGCGCGAGCATGAGCAGTCAGAGGATGCGATTTTCAGTCTTGGGCCATATACATTCAAGCCTGCGGCTAAGATGCTTTTGACCGATGACGAAAAGAAAATTCGCCTGACGGAAAAAGAAACCAATATACTTAAGTTCCTTTACCGTGCCTCTGATGGTGTGGTGCCGCGTGATACACTTCTGCACGAGGTCTGGGGATATAATGCAGGTGTCACAACTCATACTTTGGAGACACATATTTATCGGTTACGTCAAAAAATCGAACCCGATCCCTCGAATGCGCGTTTGTTGGTGACGGAATCAGGTGGTTATCGATTGGTTGCTTAAACGCCCTTAGCCCTTGCCTATGCAGGGCCATCCTTTGAACGGGATGAGAAGCATAGGATCCCTCCCTGTTGACTGGCCCGAGCTTTCTGCTCGGGCTTTTTTTGCGCCCCTTTTGGGGCGCGATAGGGGCGACGGGTTTCGGGCAGGTGAACCTGCCACTCACCCCGTCGCGTGAGGCTTCGCCTCACCGATAAAATCAACAGCCGCTATTTTTTTGCACCCGCTTTTGGCTTTTGGATATGTTCGTGATCCACAAGGTTCCACGGTTGGTTTGCATTGCGATAAAGCCGTTTGCCAAGCCGCGGGTAATCCGCAACATCATGGTCTAACCGTTCGCCCACCACGATACATCTTAGCGTGTCGGTTCCAGTGTTCCGGATGGTGTGCGCAAGACCGCCCTTTGGATAAGCGATGAAATCGCCCGGCCCTATTGCGTGTTCTTCGTCGCCAATTTCGGCGGTGGCACGGCCCTCTAGAACATAGACACATTCATCTTCAAAATGATGCTGATGATATTCGGTTGTAAGATCGCCGGCCGCCACTTCTATGATGTGAAACCCAAATCCCGTTAACCCTGTTTCATCGCCCAAGGATTTGTTTGTCCGACGCGCCGTGGGATTTAGAAAGTGCGTTTTGGCCAAGCCTTTCATGGATTGAATTTCTAAACTTGTTAGCAGTGTTTTTGCAGTCATTTTCACGCTCCTTTAGGCGTGAAAACTAAAACCTTCGTATGCAAGTGCAATCCAGATATGGGCGATGATAAGCGGTGCCATAATAGCAGAGAGTGCGATATGGGCGCCAAACCAAAGCTGGTACATCCATTTTTTTCGGTAGCGAATAATTTCACGGTTTAAAACGCCACTTAGTCCGCAAGCCAAAAACAATAGCGCAAGAATATTGGTCAACATATGGCCAATGCTGACAGCATGGAGCGCAAAGAGTAAAAAGGAAAATGACCCAACCCAGCGGTGATTGGCATATCTGGATCTCGATTTTTGGGGAGCCCCACCAGGAGACAGGCGATCGAACAGTAAGAACCATTGGTAAAGGATTGCTGCAAGAAGAAGGCCGCCCGTCAGCACCTGCCATGGGTATCGCCAAGAAGGCGGGATCAGAGATTTTTGAATTCCAAAAATAAGGGCGGCGACAAGCAAGGCGAAACAAATAATGGCAACCCGAAGATAGGGTTGCCGATCAAGCGCGATTAAAAGTGCGGTCATTGGGTCAGCTCCAGTTCTAGGGTTTCAAATTTATCCTGCGCATCAAGGACAAGGTTGGACAGGACCCGTTCGGCACTTTGTTGGCGCAGCTCGGCCATAAAGGTTGCCGCATCGGGTAGGGCAAGATGCCCTTCGCTGGGCCAATCAGGGCCGATGGTAATTTCCTGCGAAAATCCCTTCGCGCGTTCAAGATAGATGTCGTAGGCCTCTGCAATGGCAGCATAAAATGCCTCTGTTACATCTAAATATTCCCCAGCCCCGACCCGATCCTTTGGATAGGTCCATGTGGTTGCCCCCATCACATCATCCATCTTCCAATCTATTTTTGGACTATCGGCGTGTTCATTATGACAAGTCACGCATGGCGCGGCAGAGGCAAAATCAGGATACATGGCTACAATGCCACCCGGCGCATTTTCCATAAAAATACTGTTGCCGCTTGTTTTGACAGCTTCAAACGCAAGTGCCTGTGTACCGGTGAACAGGTTCGATTTATTGATCGGCTCATCTGATCCCAGATAAAGCCCAAGTTGCGGCGGCTTGCGTTCCATTTGTTGGGAAACAAGTCTCAAGAACAACGCTGGCAAGGGGCCTTTTTCAACGCCCGGTTCTGCCCAATCTTCACCAAAGGCAAGACCTGCTTTCTTCCCAGCACCCACGATACGAGCGGTATATATTTCACGCGCAACGCCATTGATCGTGTTCACAGCATTGAGCAT
>CAZRFT010000106.1:0-9553 GCA_964599255.1 uncultured Neptunicoccus sp.
AAAGCCAAACTAAATAACGCCAAGGCAATTCGGTCCGCGAGTAAAGAGGAGCTTCGTAGTTGTGGGTTGTCGGGTCAAAAAGTGACATATGCCAAAGCGTTGGCGGAGGCTGGGATCAATTACCGTCAGCTTCGTAGTGCGGATATGCGCGAAGTGGTTGAGACCTTGACGGAAGTAAAAGGGATCGGAAAATGGACAGCCGAAATATACGCGATGTTTTCCCTTGCCCGCGCGGACGCTTTTGCGGCCGGAGACCTCGCGCTTCAAGAGAGTGCGCGCTTGCTTTTTGATCTTGAAAAACGCCCAACAGAAAAGCAGTTAGAGGCGCTTGCAGAACCATGGCGACCCTGGCGATCCGTGGCAGCGCGCGCCCTTTGGGCCTATTACCATGTTATTAAATCACGCGAAGGAATTGGAGTGTGAGTTTAGAATACAAATCCGTGGCGAGCCAATCAGGCAAAAATAGCTCTCTAGTTATTTTCTTGCATGGCTACGGGGCTGACGGCGCAGATTTGTTGGGTTTGGCACAACCTTTGGCGCCGCATTTGCCCGACACCGTTTTTGTGGCTCCAGATGCCCCAGAACCCTGTGCATCCAACCCTTTCGGCTTTCAATGGTTTCCTGTGAGCTGGATTGACGGGGCAAAGCCAGAGGTGATGGCCGCGTCAATCGATAGCTCGGGTAAGCTGTTAAATAGCTTTCTGGATACTATTGAAAAGGAAACGGGTGTTGAGCCGGAAAACACCATGCTTGTTGGTTTTTCCCAAGGGACAATGATGAGCCTACAATTCGGCCCGCAGCGTGCGCGCCAATTTGCAGGGATCGTGGGTTTTTCGGGCCGTTTGATGGACCCTGACCTGTTGACGGCAGCGAAATCAAAGCCGCCTATCCAACTGATCCATGGTGATCAGGATGAAATGGTGCCCTACGGATCGATGGCCAAAGCTGAAGCTGCACTAGCAGAGGCTGGTTTTGAAGTCGCAACCCATACCTCACCTGGAACGGGACATGGTATTGCGCCCGATGGGCTGTCCGTTGCTTTGGCTTTTATGAAATCACGTCTTTAAGAACACGTAGAAATCGCCGCCCTAAACTGAGAAATTTTCATCTGTATATAGAGGGTTGTCCGAATCGAGCGCCTAGATATAGTGGGGGCATCTGGGACGGGCGCGTCCTGTTCTAGTGTCGATAAAAACGATAATAGAGCAGGGACCACGATTCACTCATGCATACGGAATTTTCGGACGCATTTGTTAGAAAACCCACTATACTTTCGAACAAACCCGCACTTGTTTTGAATGCGGATTATCGTCCGCTTTCATATTTCCCACTTTCTCTTTGGTCATGGCAAGATGCGATTAAGGCAACATTCCTTGAGCGCGTGGATGTAATTTCAGAATACGAGGAATGCGTTCATTCGCCCTCTACCACGATCCGATTGCCATCGGTCATTGTCTTGCGCGACTTTGTAAAGCCCGCGAAATCAACGGCTTTCACCCGCTTCAACCTTTTCTTACGGGACGAGTTTACCTGTCAGTATTGCGGTTCAAAGGGAGATATGACCTTTGATCATGTTGTTCCCCGGTGTCGGGGCGGGAAAACCACCTGGGAGAATGTCGTTGCTGCTTGTGGGCCTTGTAACCTGCGCAAAGGGTCGCGGTCGGTTCGCGAGGCAAATATGGGCCTTCAGCGCCCAGCACGAGAGCCATCACCCCAAGAGCTTATGAATGCTGGGCGAAAATTCCCACCGAACCATTTGCACCATAGCTGGCATGATTTTCTTTATTGGGATGCAGAGCTAGAAGCCTGATAAAAATCGCCTTTGCTGGCACCTGATCTGACGAAATAAACGATCATCCCAACCATGATTGCGTTCAAGATCGGGAGTTCCAAAATATCGAATTGGCGCGCCTCGGTTCTAAAATTCATCGGTGCCATCCAATAGGCTGTGATGAAAATAGCGCCTAGACGTGTGGCCCGAAAATAGGGGAATACAAGGCCCAGCGCGAATGCGCTTACCGTAAAATCATAGACAGCTGCATAGGGTGGGATCAAAGGTGTGATCATCAAAAACGCCGCGATCTTGAAGTCCCAATTGCCCTGTCGCCAGATAAAGACAACGATGCCGATGAGCAGAAGTGCTACTAAGAGATGCACCCATATTGCAACTTCGTAGCTTATTCCAAGCTGCTGCATGAAACCGAGGGAAGAGATGGTGTAGCGGGCAAAATCACCGCGCGAGACAAATTGGTGGAGGATGTCTTGTTTGTCAAAAAATGCCTGCCAATACTCCATGCCCCAAATCGCGGTGACCACCGCGAGATATAACGAACAGAAAACCCCAGCCCATAGGAAGCTTCGCCAGTCTTTTTCTAAAATCAGTATGACGGGCATCAGCACCCCAAAATGGGGTTTGTAGAGCATCAAGGCCGCAATGACCCCAATCAACCACGGCGCCTGTTTGTTTTTCACAGCGTAGATAAAGGAAATAAGAATGGCTGCGGTGAATAATCCGTTCTGCTCAAATGCAAGTGTCACAAAAACAATGGGCGCAAAAAGAACCGGCCACATGCTTACACCCGCATGAGGCTCAAAATGGCGTTTGACGACGTATGACCACATAGCAAGAGCGGCAACGACATAAACCAGCAGCCCCATTTCAGCTGACATATGCCCCAAGGGCCATATCCAGGGCAAAACAGTTGGGGGGTAGAGCCAGAATAGCCCAAAACTCCCTTCTTCACCCGCGTCTTTGATAAAGGGCTCCGCAAATTGGCTTAGATATGTGTTCAGAAGATCGCGATCAAAGGCCGCAATACTTCCATAGTCTTCAATGATTTGGGCAACGGACCAGAAAACGTAGTAATCGGAAAAACGTGTGGGCGTGTCGGCAATTACAAAGGGGCGAAGGAGGAAATAAGCTTTTGTGGATAACAGTAGTGCTGCAAGACAAAGCGCAAATTTAGCAAGAATTGGCCAAGAGGTTATTTTGGATAAAATAATTCTTGGATCAGCCATTCAGAAAGGCCTTTTTGGTCGCCCAAAGCCAAAGCACCATAATCCCAAGGCTGATGACCATATTCCAACCCGCCATTGAGAGCCCAAACATTTCCCAGGGCACTTCATCGCAGCGCACAATCGGGGCGGCGAGAAGCTGTTCCAGTATTTCTTCTGCGGATAGATTGGATTGATCGGCCCCACCGGAACAAGTTTGCGGCCCTTGCCACCATTTTTTTTCCACCCCGACATGATAAGCCCCATATCCGGCGGTTGTTGCCGCAGCCAGCGCACCAAACGGCGCGAAACGGTAGAACCGCGTCAACAGGATCACCGCGCCGAGAAGCACCGCTATGGCATGCGGCCACCGTTGCGTGAGGCAAAGCTGGCACGGTGCTAGCCCACCGAGATGTTGGAAAGCGAAAGCGCCAGCAAGAAGTCCAAAAGACCCAAATGTGGCCAAAAGAATGAGCGTTCGTGTTTTCATAAAAATTTCACCAAGTAGAAGCCGCCAATTAACAGGACCAAGAACAGCCCAAAGAGAAGCCCCAAATACCGCTCAATGAACGCTTTGATTGGGATGCCGAATTTCCACAAGAGAAGCGCGATAATAAAATACCGCACGCCTCGGGCAATGATTGACCAGGATAGGAACATGGAAAGCGGTAATTCGGTCGCGCCCGACGTGATCGTAATGACCTTGTAAGGGAAAGGCGACAGGCCACCGATCAGCACAGCCCAATGGCCTTGGGCGTTATAGCGATCCGCAAAACCATCAAACTTATCGGTGACGTGATAAAATTCCAGAATTGGCAGGGCCACGGATTGGAAAAGGGCCGCGCCGATATAATACCCCAAAAGTCCACCAGCGACAGAAGCAAGGGTGCAAAGGGCTGCATAAGTAAAGGCGCGCGAAGGCAGTGCGATGATCATGGGGATCAGCAGCACTTCAGGTGGGATTGGAAAAAAGGAACTTTCAGCAAAAGCAACCAAGATAAGGATCCAAAGCGCGTATTTGGTTTGCGCAAAAGAAAGGGTCCAATCATAGAGCTTTCGGATCATTTTTAATTCCCATTCATCCAACGCCCAAAAAACAGGGAATGTCGCTTAGGTCAAGCATGTAGCCTTGTAAAAGAATGGTGATGGATTATCCTTAAGCTAATTCGAAGGGGAGACGTTCAATGAAATGGCGCAACGCAAGAGGAAGTAGAAATATCGAAGATCGGCGCGGACAAACGGTTCGACGCGGCGGTATGGGTATTGTGGGCGTTATCGCCGTTGTTTTGATCGGCATGATATTTGGCGTGGATGTCAGCCCATTGCTACAAAGCGCTGGCCAAGGAACGCGTATTGAATCAAATGATGGTCAATTGACCCAAGCCGATCAACAGGCAGGTCAATTTGTGTCCGCAACACTGGGTTATACGGAAGAAATCTGGAGCGATATTTTCCCCGAACAGGTTGGAAAAAACTACCGCCCTGCAACTCTTGTATTATTCAAAGGGATTACACAGTCCCCATGCGGCAATGCATCAGGTGCAACGGGTCCGTTTTATTGCCCAGGCGATCGTAAGATTTACCTAGACACTGACTTTTTCACCACGCTTTCAAGGAAATTTGGCGCGGGTGGCGATTTTGCGGCCGCATACGTTGTTGCTCATGAAGTGGCCCATCATGTTCAAAACGAACTCGGCATTCTACCCAAGGTTAATCAAGCACGCCGTTCTATGAACCAGACTGATAGCAATCACGTCTCTGTCATGGTTGAACTACAAGCGGATTGTTTTTCTGGGATTTGGGCGCGACTAGCGTCAGATAGATTGGGTGTTGTGGAGGCAAATGACATTCAAGAGGCGTTGAATGCAGCCAAGCAGATCGGTGATGACACGATGCAAAGAAGTGCTGGCCGTCGCCCCATGCCGCATACATTTACCCATGGCACATCAGAACAGCGCCAACGCTGGTTTGCACGCGGCTATCAATCCGCCGATATGCGCCAATGTGATACATTTGCAGCTGATCGGCTTTAGCCCCGGTGGCCTCTAGTCTAATTCTGACACAAACTTATCAGCGCGTTTGATGGTGTAAGGATCGCCAACAAGGCCAGCTGCGTATTGATTGAACGTAGAACCGCCGAAGTTAAATTTCCATCCCAAGAAGAAACTTTGCTCGCGGACCTCATCATTGTCATTTAATGCTTCAAAACGGGCGGATCTCACACCAAATTCAAAAACGGTATTGTTGATCGCCTTGATAGGGATTTCATGTGAAACTTCAACACTATCAATTATTCCGGGCTCATCGCTGTCTTCATAGCTAGTAGAGGTTCCTCTTTCGAGGAGGATTTTTGAAACCGAACCGTTAGCATATTGATTGTAAAGACCCAGGCGATAAAATTGGCCATTTGTAAAGCCCATTTCATCAGTGCCTTCATCGTCACGTTGATCATAATTTCCGAATTGGCCAAATACCCCCATGCTATCAGAGATAAGTGCATGAGCTTCCACACCCACAAATTTGCCCCTATAGTCATAGGTGCTGCTGCTTCCATTGTCAGTATTTGCTAAACCGAGGAACCCCCCCACTTTGAAGGTATCTGTAACAGGATAGAGAACGTGTAAGGAAGTCGACTCTTGATTAATTCCTTGGCTCGAGTTGCTAAAACCGCTTGGGTAGTCTGGTTCATCAAAATCGACATTTAGGATAAAACTTAAACCATTCTCCAATGTGTAAGATATTGAGCCAGCCACATTAGTAGCGCTGAAATCTTCGTCTTGGCCTGGGTTTTGCCAATCCCCTGATTGATAACTTACCTGAATATTTCCGGCAATTTCTGCATGAGCCGTGGCAGCCAAGCATGTTGTTCCCAAAAGGAAAATTGTATTTACCGAATGTTTTAGCATATTGTCACCCTCCAAAATTCAGCCAAATTATTCACAATTTTGGAGAATATTCTAGTAGTCATTTCAAAAATCCAGGTTTCACTTTGTGTTTTGGCGCACCATGCAGGTTGTTGCACAAGAATGCGTGGCTTAAAGGTTAGGTAGTCGATCGCTAATATGCGCCAATGTGATACATTTGCGGCTGATCGGCTTTAATAGCCGTTGACGGGGCTGGGGTGTTTGGCTAATCGGTCAAAGCCGATTTCAAATGGGCCCGAGTGGCGGAATTGGTAGACGCGCTGGATTCAAAATCCAGTTCCTTCGGGAGTGCCGGTTCGATTCCGGCCTCGGGTACCAAAAGAAACGACGTGCACCGAATGCATTGATGCATGGTGCATTTTGATCCTACACGCTGTTTTGCGCAAACGCCCAAGAGACGATGGGGTAATTGGGGTCGTTTTGGACGATCATCTCTTCTGGATCGACGAGATACTTCCTGCTTTCCAAGATACTTATGAGCGCCTCTCGCTCGCCCCATTGACCAAGCTGAATATTTTCTTCTTTGAAGCCCGCCTGCGTCAGCAAATTCTGTAGCCCTGCCGTGGACCACCGGCCAGTATCTATTGGGTTGGGAGTATGTTGCATTACATGGGGGACGGATACAAAGAGATAGCCATCAGAAGTGAGCTTCGATTTCGCGTTGGTCAGCCCTTGGACAGGATCATCGAGATGATTCAATAGCATTTCGGCGATTACGATTTGATAGGGGGTATCGCTCTCCTGAAAATCGGAGAATTTTACTGTATCTAGCTTGTAGCCAGGATGTTGAAGCGTGGTAAGTCTTTCGAATTCCCAAGGGCAGCCGCGATGCTTGGTCACATAGAGACATTTTTTCTTGTACCCTTCCGTCTCGTCCAACCAGTTCGACAGGTTTAACCGTGGGACAGCCAAATAATTGTAAAACTTCGTGGGAATAAACCAATTCCGACCAGCGGGCTCCATAAAGGGATCGAGCTTGAAAAGTTGTGTATCTTTCCCTGGGTGTTGCTCGCTCTGCTTTAGGGTAAAGACCGCACTTGACGGTAATTGTGCGTCAAAAAAAGCATTTGGAATCTTTTGGTAACCCTGGGGATCAGCAAATACAGATTGGGCAAATCTTCCGACATTTTCTGAAAGATAGTGCATGCGATTGCTGGAAATATCATTGTATACCTTTTGAAAGGATGGCCTACCTAGAAGATCTCGAATTTCGGCTTTATGCGATTTAACGCAGTTTTCATGAGCTATTCTGATTTCATCATTCGATAAAAGGCGATCCAAATGTTCTTGCCTTATGGATTGCGTGCGTTCGATACTGGCATCTTGAGTTTCGTTGTTATTGTGGTTGAACCAATAGCTGACATCGACGGCGCGATCATCGATAGCATCGCCACGATTGATTTTGGTTAAGAAGGATTCACAAGACCGCACAGCATAGTGGTTCACGCTGACCAGATCATGCCCCACATTCTGATTGGTCGAACGAATTCCCTGGCGTAGCCATTTGTCCGTCAGCTTAAACCGTTCCCCCGACCCGTTTACCCAATTGAGACGTGCTTTTGCTCCTTCACGAAGTTGCTTGGGGCGATGCGTATCCAATATTTTGAACAGGTTATCATTCCGAAACAGAGTTTTGACACACCAAGCTTTTAGCGGCCGCGCGGTGTCCTGTTTTGCGCAATGTGTAAATTGGCGGGTGATCGGACCAGATTCATAGTTCAAATGGCCAGAATTGCCAAAAAGGCGCCAAGTCATGGAGATCAAATTTGCTTCGGGAACTTTTGCCAATAGGTCCTGCAGCGTTCCATCGCCCGCGTGAATGTTGATGTATTCATCAACGTCTATTGTGACTATCCAATCTGCGTTTTTGTAAACTTGTTCCTTTCGGGCAGCGGAATAGACAGCCTTGTGGATGGTTTGGTTGGTTTTGCGAAAGGGGTTTTGGCGGTGAACGATTATCTTGTGTTTATGGAGGACGTCCAGAAGCACATCGGTTCCATCCGTACAATCGTTTGAGTAGATCAAGAAATCGCTAAAGCCGATAGCAAGATTATGGGCAATCCATTCTAGAATGAAGGGCCCTTCGTTTTTCATCTTGGAAACAATCAGGAACTTTTCGCTCATAACCCGTTCATCCTGATTTCGTCGCAATGGCCCAAGAAAGGATGGGAACAGCCCCTTCTTCAACAGCCAATGAAATTTGTTTTCTTTCGGAGCCCAAGCTTTCTGGGAGGAAATCAGATCCAACCAGGTGATCTGCAGTGATAAATTCAGCGCTAAATCCAGCTGCTTGAAGTAATTTGTGAAACCCGCGACTTGTCCATCGAGAGAGTTCGGTTGCCTCTGGAGCCATCATTAGAGGGCTGTAAAGAATTAGGATGGAATTCGGAGACATATTGGCATGAATTTGCTTCAAAATCTTACCCGGATTTGGTTGATCACCAAGCGATTTTCCAAGGAATAACAGGTCAGTCTCAGCCCAAAATTGCTCGCCCAAGTCTTCCAATACTTTATAGAATTCTAATGGCTCATTTGGCTCGAATTTTGCGAAGTGAGTAGGAGTCAAAATATCGGGCTCGAGACAACGCCCATGAAGGGCTGCTGAATTTGCTCTTTTCAAAAAGGGAAGGAGGCTATGAGACAGTTCCCTTTTAATGCCATAAGTATTCATTCCTTAATTATTGGTCATTCAAATAGGGCATGCAATGCAAATCCAAATCAGCCAACTTTTTTGTTAAATCTTTATTCCGTTAAGGTTAGAGTCTGCAGATATAAGATCGAATTCCGAGGTTGAAGATGAATCCGCCAAAGCTAAATGAATTTGAAGACATCTTCACCGATGAGATTGAGGAACTGGACAATGCCTTTGTCATCCCTCGAGAAAAAGATTTACCCAATGCACCTTCCCAAGAATCGGGGGTGTTAACTGCAGAAGGTGAGTTCGTTTCCAACTGTATCAACTACCGCGTGAAAGGGCAGTTTAACTATGCGCCTGAATTGCCGAATTCATCTGATTTGCAAGAGCTTTCAGGTGCTTGGATGTACGCGGGTCCCATGTTTGGACATTTTGGCCATTTCTTGATGGATTCAATGACCCGATTTTGGGCTTGGGATGAGTTGAAGGATAAAATCGACGGTATTTTATTTGTCCCCAAACAGAATAATGATGGCCAACTTCGGGTGTTGGGAATTCAAACCCCATTGATTGAGGCAATGGGCATCACGGCTGAGGCAAGGGTTGTCGAATATCCGACGCGAGTAGAAAAATTGTTCGTACCAACGATGGGAATCGGGCTGGGTGAATGGATGATGGGTAGCCCGGCATTTCAAAAACATGTGTTAAAATATGGCGGCGGCGACATCGAGCCACATGGGCCAGAGAAAATCTATATTTCCAGATTTGATCTTCCCAAAGGACGAAGCAGCTATGTGGGTGAAGGTCGCGTTCAATCCTATCTAGAGAAGGCCGGTTACACGACAATTCATCCTCAAAAACTTTCGAAGGTAGAGCAAGTGCAGAGGTATAAAGCGGCCACTCATGCTATTGCTCCTGATGGCTCGGCTCTCCACCTCTTAGCCTATTGCGGTAGAGATGACCAAAAAGTCTCGATCATATCCAGAAGAAGCAACCAGCC
>CAZRFT010000107.1:0-3940 GCA_964599255.1 uncultured Neptunicoccus sp.
CGCGCATCGCCGACAAAATGGTTCGCCAAAATCGCTTCAGCAGCTGCGGCGTAAAGCTCACTATTGCTAGCCGCGATATCCGTTGCCAAAACACCATCAACAGCCGTGGTAAAAGTACCGTATAAATCAGAGGCCGAAACAACATTGTTATTTTCATCTCCCGAGGCATCGCCGCCATTTGTTCGCAACAAAGTGGACACAAACTGGAAGCCATGTTCACTTGGGTTGAAAAGGCCAAAGGCGCCGGAGAATGGAAGATTCACACGGGTTTCAAAATCAACATCCAGTCCGAAAAGTTCTAGGTATTTCGGATCGTCCGATCGGGCGCGTTCATATAGATCGTGGAAATCATAACGTCCGTCGTCATTTCCATCAGCATCCCCCAATACACCTTTGATATAGCCCCGATCTTCACCACCGGAGCGTCCGATAAATGCCTCACCCCCAACAATGGCAGCTTCTATCGGGCCCAACGCCAGTGAAAAATTCAATCCGTCAGGGGTGCCAACGGACAGCTCTGCTGAAATTTCCGTTCCACTAATGGTGCGATCAACGGTTAAGAAGGAACCATCCGTTTGCTGCTCTTCAACTTTAACTTCGTAGTCATCGGTAAGCGCAAATGCGATGGGATCTCCCCCCGAAGCGAGCGCACTGATTTTAAGTGCTGACGAACTGATATTTCCATCAACTTCCTGCGCGACTGCAAAGCCAAGATAACTTGCAATATTGCTCTCGCCAATCGACGTCACCGTGAACTTCACATCCTGCGAGATATCGTTGCCCCAAACCGCGACTTCAATTTCGTCATAGCCATTCAGATGAGCAAAGTTTGTTGTTTTAAGCGACAAGGTGATGTTGTCATCAACGTCAGTGTCTGATGCAAATCGGAGGAGTTGACTAAGCGGTACCGTGGTGCCTGGCAAACCAGTTTCAGAAATATCTCGACGATCAATGTCAACTTCGCGCAAGGCGTCATTCAGCCCATCAACAAAATCTGCTCGTGTCAGCCGGTTGTTATCTTCGGGTAAGACAACATCAACAATGTCGCCCCCATTTATTTGGATCGCGAAAGTGTAGCCCAATGCGGCAGGTAGTTGAGTCCAATCTGTGTTTGGATTCTCGCTATCAACAACATCCGCCAAAAGCCCTGCAAGGAACCCAGGTACGGATGCCAAATCCGCCGGCAGTCCATAAGAAACTTTCAACCCAGGGGTGCCGCTCACATCCAATGTGAACTGTGACGAATGGAACCCGTTCACTTGAGCAAAGCTAGTTTCGACAAGTCGGATATATTCAAGGCCGAAACTCGTCTCAGCAACTTCGAATTGTAGGAATTCAGCCGCGGGCCAATCCATATCACTTTGCGCAGCGAGCTCTGCATTCAAATAGGATGCAAGCCCAGAGATATCGCGGTTTGGCTGGCCTTGTAATTTATCAGCGGGAATCGTGAGAGTTTTCGACTGAAGGTTTTCAGCACTCGTCGTATCCACGTCAAATTCTATGCCAATCGAAAAAGCATCACTTGGATCACCAGCAACATCCATAAACAAGTGGATTGCCCTTGGATCAAATTCGGTTGGCACCAACCCGGATCCATCTGCATCGGTGAATAGATTTTCAAGATCGAGGGTGCGCACCGCAACATCCTCATAAGCGACATCTGCTTCAAATGCGGTCTCATCCAAAAGTGTGTTGTCGCCGACATCTTTGACACCGAAATCCGGCCAACCCTGCTTGTGAGTAAAAGCCGTCGTCTGGAAAACCAACTCACCACTTTCTTCAAAATCAAAAGCGAGAAGTTGAAGAAGGATGGTATC
The DNA here is from genome assembly GCA_964599255.1 of uncultured Neptunicoccus sp. GTDB lineage: Bacteria > Pseudomonadota > Alphaproteobacteria > Rhodobacterales > Rhodobacteraceae > Amylibacter. The sequence continues at coordinate 1,818 of CAZRFT010000107.1, forward strand.
GTCGGCGGTGCTGTCTGGCATGTCGTCCACACCATCATCAAGCAGATCATTAGCAATCAAAATCTCTAATGCTGACTCATTTAGAAGTTTGACAAATTCTTCAGCCGAACGTGCGGGCATGGCGCTCATATCCGCATCCACGCTCAAAGAGATGGGAATATCATTGCCCTCAACGACCAATGTCAAATCGAGCGTGAAAGCCGCGTTCAAATCGGCTGGCAATGCGCCCAACGAAACCGGCTCGCGGAGTTCATATTCCGCGATCGTATCGATTACCATTTGATCCGCCGCTGCCATCTCTAGGCTGTCATTCGAGCCGACCGACGGGAATAGCGTCATCAAATCCGTTTTATCTCGCGCTGTCGCGGCAGGGTCTGACAGGACAATCCGCGCCTCTGACGTATCTGGATCAATCTCCAAAGCCACGGTCAAATTTGGGTTGCCTGTGAAGGCGGTAAACTGATTTTGGATTTCTTGGATTAACTCATCCAAGGTTGGGCTTAGCGTTGCGAATTCTAAGCTATTGTCCAAAGCATATTGGCGCACTTCATTGGCATTATTGTCATCAATGCTGGCATCCAAACTGCTTGCAAGAACCTTGTTGCCAGAACCATCGATCACAGCAGGTGTCGAAAGCGCATCAATATCAATATTGAATACCGTACTTTGGGCAGTGTCCAAATTGCGCCAATCGATCCGCAAATCGTTCATGGAGCCATCTTCGAGCTTCAAACCGCCAAAATAGGCAAGATCCTCAATTCGGGTATCCAATACTGCGTCAGCGGCAGATAGGTTGGACAGGGCAGCAATATCCAATCCCAATGATAGGTTAAGCCCAAGTCGAGGGTCGATGCGCAACTCTGCAATCGCTGTCGCATCGACCAAATTGGTCATCACATCGGCAAGATTTACACCACCGGAGGAAGGCAGGAACTCGCCAATTGTTGCACCCAACAGCTGCTCAATATCAAAGTTAAAGGGAATATCGACGAAGAAATCATCCAAAAAACTCAAATCAATCTCGAAGAAGAGCTCACAAACGGCATCGCCCATCATGGTCTCTTCGATCAAATTGATCGAGACATTTCCTTCTCCAAAAATGTCATCAAACAGATTGTTGATATTGGCAAAACTGAAACCACCAGCATCCCGAAGTTGCTGAAGCCCACCATTGAATTCATCAGCAAAGGCAAACTGATCAATGATCGTTGTGGTGCCCAGAAGAGGAAGGTTTTCCCCCAAAACCGGCATAAAAGTAACAAGGTTACTTTCGAACGTCTCAAGAATGTCACCCAGCGCTTCCAACCCTTCCAAAATCAGATCGGGATCGACCAAAGCAGCACAAAAATCAGGGCCTGGATAAATGCGGGTGGATTCCAAAGGGTCGAATAGATTTTCGACGGAGATAAATAACGGATCAGGAATTAGATTGCCGCCGACACCCCCAAATTCCACATTCAAAGTTGAAAGATTGACGCCCAACATAACGTAGGTTGCATCATCTAACCGCTCGTCACCCTTGTGAATTGTCAATTCATCGACAGAAGAAGCCCGATTGGGATCTGCACTGGGATCTGCTGGGCGATCCCCATAGCTTGTGTCACTGGGGTTGCTTGGATCGGTGGGGACGGGACGGCCATCAAAATCATCGTTCTCATCGAACATGCCTGACCCAGCATCAAAATCGAAATTCGGGTCATTCGCCCCATCATCTATCAGGATGCTGCCCAATAAATCCATGCGCCCAACTAGATCAACCAAAGAGCTTCCTGGTCCCGATCCGTTGGCCAAGGACAGAAGCTGCGTTCCCTTTAATTGATCCCCGAATACAGCCTCTTCTTGCCCAACAAGCGTCACATCCAACTCGGTACTCAGCGCCACAAAATTAGAAGGATCGCCGCTTTCGCCAAGATCAATTTCCAGCATCCCCCAATCCACGCTAGCAAAAATGGAAGAGGCACTTACATCAAGGTTGGCCGACAACTCTAAATCTGTAAGGAAAGTGTTATCTAGCAAAGCGGCGGTTATATCGCCATCCGCATTAAATTGATCTTGCGCGTCAAAAATGTTGAAGCCAGCAGAAAAGTCGACCCGCGCAGAAAGCTCGCCCTCTAGCTCCGCTT
>CAZRFT010000108.1:0-5381 GCA_964599255.1 uncultured Neptunicoccus sp.
CCTGCGGAAGCAGAGCGTTCGTCCATTTTTGCTTTCTGTACCGCATATTGATCTTTCCCAACAGTTAGCAAAAAGTTAAAAAAGATACCGATTGCACCACCGACGAGCAGGGCGAATGGCTTCCCATCTGTGCCTGCAATACCGATCAGGACGGAGGCAGCAAGCAGCAACACGATGAAACTCAAAACACGCAGATCGTGTTTGTCCATTTCATATTTGGACGGGATCAGCTTGCCCAAAGGCTCTTCCACAAATCGCGCTACATAGCCAGCAAGCGCACCAATTATCAAATTGAACAGCATTTTGGTTCCTTCAAAATTTTCGTCTGTACCAGCATTTAAACAATATACGCGCTGTTACAAGGTCATGTGTTCACGAGAAATTTTTTTGACATTAACTGTGTCCAAATTAACCTTTTGGTTATGAAAAAACTTATTTTTACCGCCCTTTTTGCCATTTTATCCACAGCTAGTCTTGCTTTTGCCCAATCTGAAAAGGTTCAAGATGTGATATCCTCTCAACTTGAAGCCTTTGGCTCTGATGATTTTGAGACGGCGTTTGGATTTGCGGCACCAAATATCCGCCAGATGTTTCAATCCCCGCAAAACTTCGAAAGGATGGTCCGCGGGGGATATCCAATGGTTCATCGCCACCGTTCGATAGTTTTTGGTGACTATGAAGAAGAAAAACAATTTAGCTCTCAGATTGTAAATCTTGAGGCGATGGATGGGTCCGTCTATCAACTTCGCTACGATTTGGTGGCCACGCAAGCGGGCTGGAAGATTATGGGGGTGCAAATTCTCTCTCAATCATCCACGGGCGTGTGACGGGCAGCGTACGCTGCTAAAAGCTGATCTTAATTCTTAAGACTTAATCCTCGATCGAATTTTTAACCGCTTCCGTGGCGGGTTATTTGATTGAGGATTTGAAATGAACAAAGCAATTACCGACGGTATCCAATTCATGCCAACCCCCTTTGCCGAAGGGTTGCAGAACTATTCCAGCGAAGACGGTCGACCGGGCCAACCCACCTATGACGGGGCTGCGAATGCGTCACTGGTTGCAGCAGACGCGGATTTCGGGACCTGTTTGGAAATGCAAAAAACGGAAACGGTGCAAAAGCTTCGCTACACGGGAGAGACGCCGATTTTGCAAAGCACCTATATTCGTGTCACCGCGCGGATAAAGGCGATTTCTGGATCCCTGCCACTTGTTCGTATCGCGGCTTGGGCTGGCGATTCCGCTGATCAAGAAGTCACGGGCATTCCCGTTACGGCCACAGATGTACAAATCACAGGGTATGGCGAAATTTTTGAGATCGCTGCAATCATTGGCCCGGGCACCCGCACGGGGGTTGATCTGGCCTGGGGCTCCGTGCCCGTATTCGCTCATGTTGGCATTGATCTAACGGGACCAAACGGTGGGATCGTTCGGGTCGACGATCTGCGTGTCGAAGATATCAGTTCGGTATTTATTTCAAAGCAAATGGGTATCGTCGATGTGCGGGATTTTGGTGCGTTGGGTGATGGCGTGACAGACGATGCCGACGCGTTCGAAGCGGCTGATGCGGCAGCCAATGGGCGTGATCTTATCGTTCCGGCAGGAGACTTTTATATTGGGCGAACAATTACCATCAACACGCCTGTAAAATTCGAAGGCACACTAACAATGCCAGTGGAAGCGCGATTGGAGCTGTTGCGTAGCTTTGACTATCCAACCTATGCAGATGCTTTTGGCGATGAGGAGATTGGTTTTAAAAAAGCGATCCAAGCTTTGATCAATTCCGTAGATCACCAAACATTAGATCTGGGTGGTCGTCTAATTTCGATACACGGGCCGATTGATGTGCAAGCGGTCGTCCACAATAAAACCCAAACTCTTGATCGTCGTATTATTGCCAATGGCCAGATCCGTTCAGAGGCGAGCGCAAATTGGGCAACACATGAGGTAACGGAAACAGCAAGCTATAATCCTAATATTGACCAAAGAAAACTAACAGGCGTCACCAATATTGGGGGCATTGAGGTGGGATCACTTGTCACTGGCAACGGGGTAGGACGCGAAGTTTATGTTCTCTCAAAGGATGAAGGCGCGGGCGAGCTTGAATTAAGCCAAGCGCTTCATGGCGGCATTATGACTCAAGCCTTCACCTTCACGCGATTTCGCTATCAGTTGGATATGTTAGGCTTTAGCAAAGCCGAGCGGTTGATTTTTGAAAATGTAAATTTCAACATGCGTTCAAATTCGAGTGGGATCATGTTGCCCCAAGATGGTAACACACTGATTTTCAGAGATTGCCATTTCAATCGCGCGAAGGACCGCTGTATTACCTCTGTTGGTACGGCGTGTCACGGGATGACTTTGGAGCGCAATCAGTTCATTTCTGATGAAGTGGCAGATCTTGTTACCAGCCGGAAAACGATTGCGGTTAATGCCCAAACTGGTGATCTGAAGATCAAAGACAACCGTGCGGTTCGCTTCAAACATTTTTTGATCACGAATGGTGCCAATTTGATTATCTCTGGCAACCATGTTTGGCAGGGGGACAACGTGGCAAGCAAGGCAAAGACGGCGTCATTTATCTTCACTGAACCTTTTGCATGCATGACCTTGTCAGATAACTACATCGATAATTCCTATATCGAGTGGAATAACGAGCATGCAGCTTTTCCAGAGAATGCGGGTTCTTCTTTCTCTGGCATGACCATTACTGGCAACATGTTCTATTGTAGTGCTGCGAACCCGTGGTTTAATTTCATTTCGATTAAACCTTATGGCATCAATCATTACCTCAACGGTATCAATATCTCTGACAATAATTTTAAGATGTATGGGGATACCATTGATGATGCGGTGGCCGTCGATACAACATTTGCCGATCTTTACCCTGGCATTGCGCGCGAATTTACGATGTCAAATAACACCTTTGACAATGTGACCCATCAGGTTTCGAATCCGATAACAGTTGAAATGAACCAAGTTTCTGCCAACGCAACGTGGTCCAAGCATGTCGGGAACGCATTGCCCTTTGGTTTACGGGCTAAATTTGTGACCGCGCTTGCACCTGTCGGTGAGATTGAAACGAATACGGGCACAAATATTCATGAGTTTCCGGCAATAACAACAGAGGCCGGTGGCGATCAAAAGACGATTGAATTGAACTGGTCCACGCCTGTGCGCGGTACCATGATGGTGACGGTAAAAGGGGACCGTGTTCTAACGCAGACTTAAATGCGTTGAGCTTCGGCACAGTTTCTAAAGGCGTCGATCTTTGGCTCTGCCCCTGTAAGTGGAATGAAAATGCGCTCGTTGTCTGTAATTGCGGCGGCGAGCGTATTGAATTGCAGACCGTCGATTACATTTCCAAAGCCCGAATCCGAGGCAATCAAACTTTTCATATCGCTGCTAAACTCATGGTTGGTTGTCGAGATAAAGATAGGCTTGGATCCTTCGAACCGCATCGAGAATTTACGAGAGGCATCCCAAGTCAGTTCTGGCTTGGTCAGTTTTAGGGCATAGACGCCGCTTGCGTGATTGTAGGTCAGCTCCAATTCGATCAGCTCTGTTTGATGCTCAACGGTGCAAATCGGGGAGGGCGTGAAAGTCCAAGCGCCGATATTCGCGCTGCTTCCAAGAAGTGAAAGGACGACGGCGATGAAGTGGGTTATTTTAACTGTCATTTGACATCATCCTCCTACCGATCGACGGTTGTTGGCGCCTTTAAGTCAAACAGTAAGCCAAGAACTTGGCACAATATCAAGTTCAGGGAACTTATTATCAGGGTACCAAACAGTCGGGGTGATCACGACTTTTTCTTTCGATGAATTGAGCCAGGCGCCCCACCAGGAAAAAGTTGAGTTCGCGGTAATTTGGTGCTGGCAAGCGGAAAATAGCCTTAGGTCTTCAACCGGTTCCAAAGGTCCATTGCTCGCCACTACATATGTCTTTTTCCCGAGATCGACATTTGTTTTTACCCATTCTGGATCATTCGAGAAAACATAAACATCGAATTTGGTCCCAATTTTTTGGCTCATTAAATCAATTGCGCGGCTATAGTATTGGGCGTTGCAAACGACATCCACGCCTATCTTGACAAAATCCCCGCGCCGGATGTGAAGACCAACAGACTTAGTTGATTGAATTTTTGTTAACCAATTTTGGTTTTCAGGGGATGGTTTGTATTTGAACTTAAGTTGCTTTCTGAGCGCAATCGCATGATTCAGGAAATATTTCTCTGACTGGAAATAGCCATGATAATAAATGTTATCGGGATGCTGAGAAACGATGGAATTATATCCCAATCCTATTTCACGGAAGTGCATTGGGTTTTTGCCAAAACCGCGCCACAAAAAGTATCGGAGCTGATTTTCTGAACGGGCGGGTGGTAAGAGATTTGGATCCCCTATCTTGGAGGTGATCGAGAACTGATCCAGTGAATAAATATCATGGGCTGATTTTATACCCGTCAATTCGCGTATATCCAAAATATGCTCAACGCCAAGGCGTTGGGCTTGTGCAAATCCATTCGCAAACTGAAACAATTGGTTGCCAAGGCCGCCGACTAATCTGGAATAAATTGCCATCTTGAATCTACCTTAAAACTTCCGTCTTGATTTGCCTTTGAAGGCGCGTGTGCCCCCTGTCCCGCCCGTGCTTCGCCCTTTTGAATTGACCGACTCCGCAATGAAATCTTTGACATCCGATTGGCGTGCCAAGGGGTTTTCTGCGATCGCGAGTTCGGCTGCTTCTAGGCGTTTTACCTCGTCACGCAAGCGAGCGGCTTCTTCGAATTCTAGGTTTTCAGCTGCTTTCATCATTTGGTCTCGCAGGCCTTCCAGATGTGCCTGCAAATTGGCGCCGATATTTGGATCTTTTTCCACTTGGGTTGTGACGCGGGATTGATCCGTGTCGCCTTTAAACGTGCCTTCCAACACATCCGCCACGTTCTTTTTCACTGTTTCAGGCGTAATTCCATGTTCTTCGTTGTACGACATTTGGCGCTCACGGCGGCGATTCGTCTCTGCAAGCGCGCGTTCCATCGATCCGGTGATCCGATCCGCATACATAATCACGCGCCCTTCGGAGTTACGCGCGGCCCGTCCAATGGTTTGCACCAAGGAGGTCTCTGAACGAAGGAATCCTTCTTTATCTGCATCGAGAATAGCGACAAGAGCACATTCAGGGATGTCCAATCCTTCGCGCAAAAGGTTAATCCCGACCAGAACATCAAATACGCCAAGGCGCAGATCGCGTAGGATTTCGATCCGTTCAATCGTATCGATATCGGAATGCATGTAGCGGACACGGCAGCCTTGTTCATGAAGATACTCGGTCAAATCTTCCGCCATACGCTTTGTCAGCGTGGTGACAAGCACGCGGTT
>CAZRFT010000109.1:0-2604 GCA_964599255.1 uncultured Neptunicoccus sp.
ATTTTTCTTAGTCACATAGAAATGACCCGTATCAGCCGTCGAGTTGAGACGAATTTTAACTGTGGTTGGCTTAGCCATGATCCTAACTCCGATTTCGGGGGGCGGTTTTGTCGCCCAGAAACTTGAACCCGCGTCATAGCCGTTCGACAGGCCAAGTCAAGCATCAAAGGTAATAATTCCTAGATTAACTAGGATACCCACAAGCGATCAAATCAATTCCCGATTGATTAGGTCTTGCGCAATTTTGGTGAAGGCCTCGGCTTCTTTAGCATCTGTGGTGGCAATGGGGTTTCCACTGTCACCAGATGTGCGAATGTCGAGAGCCAAGGGGATCGTTCCCATCAAAGGAACGCCTAATTTGGCGGCCTCTGCCGCGACCCCATCTGATCCAAAGATATGGGCCGCATGACCACATTCCGGGCAAATATATTGCGCCATGTTTTCCACCATGCCGAAAATGGGGATATCCACCTTTTCAAACATATTGATCGCCTTGCGCGCATCCAATAGGGCCACATCTTGCGGTGTCGAAACAATGATCGCGCCATGAAGATTCGATTTTTGAGAAAGCGTAAGCTGAACATCCCCCGTTCCGGGTGGCAAATCGATATAAAGCACATCCAGATCTGGCCATTCTGTCTGAAAGAGCATCTGTTGCAGCGCACCCATAAGCATGGGGCCGCGCCACACGACCGCTTGATCTTCTGCCATCATCAACCCAAGCGACAGAAAGGTTACCCCATGCGCTTCGAGTGGAATGATGGTTTTTCCATCGGGTGATTGGGGTTTATCCGATTTGCCCATCATACGCGGCTGCGAAGGGCCCATTATGTCTGCGTCCAGCAAACCCACGCGTTTTCCAAGTTTAGCAGTCGCTACGGCCAAATTCGCAGAAAGGGTAGATTTCCCCACCCCGCCTTTGCCAGATGCGATGGCTATAATCCGTTTCACCCCGGGTACAGGCTGTTTGTCATCTTGCGGCTTCGCGTGCCCACCCACCCGCAAATTGGGGGGCTCTTTGGGTGCTTCATGGGCCGTCAGCACAACCGAAACTGCACCAACCCCATCCATTTCCTTCACGACCGCCTCAGCAGCGGCGCGAACCGGTTCCATTTTTGGGCCCATTTCAGCAGGGACTTCGAGGACAAAACGAACCGCATCGCCCTCAATAGCAATGGCACGCACAAAGTCGGCGGCAACAATGCTTTGACCGCTGGGCAACTGCACGCGGTCGAGCTCTTCTAGAATTGTTTCGCGGGTTATGGACATAGTGAGGGCCCCAAGATTATGAGGGTTTCAATGGTCCTTAATTCGAAAGGACGCAAGAGGAAAGCGGATGGGTCTTTTTGCCGAAATTGTGAATGTGCTTTCAGGGCAAGGACCAGAACTTTGGCCAATTGTCGGGCTGTCCTTGCGCATCTCATTAGGCGCCACACTTCTTGCAGCAATCTTGGCCATTCCATTAGGAACATGGCTTGCAATTTACCGCTTTCCCGGACGCGGGGCGATACTGACACTCTCTACAGCTTTCATGGCCTTGCCACCCGTTGTCGTTGGATTGTTGGTCTATCTCATGCTTTCTCGCTCTGGGCCCTTGGGCGATTGGGGGATATTGTTCACACCCACGGCGATGGTCATGGCCCAAACAATTTTGGTTTTCCCCATCATTCTCGCCTTAACAGTGGAAGCGATCGCGCCCCTGAACCGCGCCTATCATCCCCTGTTTGAGGCGCATGATGCCGATCAATCTTTGCGCCTGCGCGTTCTTATCTGGGACGCAAGGTTTGCCATATTGACGGCTTTGCTCGCTGGCTTTGGTCGCGCAATTGCAGAGGTCGGTGCGGTGATTATCGTGGGCGGCAACATCAACGGCTTCACCCGTGTGATGACAACGACGATTGCCCTTGAAACATCGAAGGGCAATTTGGAACTTGCGCTTGCACTTGGGGCAATCCTAATCCTGATCGCATTGGCCGTGAATATCCTTTTCCAATCGCTCAAACGCTATGGGCGTCGGTATGAGGATGCAGCGCGATGAGTTTGAACTTCAAAAAGGTCTCGCTGACCCGTGATGGGCGTCAATTAATTGCTCCTTTTTCTTTGGCGTTGGATGCCAATAAATCCTACGCCATCCTTGGTGCCAATGGCGCGGGCAAATCCCTGTTTTTGGAACTTGCGCATGGTTTGATTAAGCCCAGCAAAGGTGCGGTGACATGGAATGCAAAACCCGCGCGTCGTACCCGAAAATCGCGCGGCTATGTCTTTCAACAACGGATAATGATGCGCCGCAGTGTCGCCGACAATATCCGCTTTTCACTTCAAGCCCGCGGACTTGCCGATGAGGGAAAGGTCGAGGCGATTTTGAAACGCGCGGCATTGTCAGAGATCAGCGATCAACCCGCAGCCCTACTGTCGGGCGGCGAGGCACAACGCCTTGCCCTAGCGCGTGCCGTCGTGAGCGAGCCCAAAATGCTGTTGATGGATGAACCCACCGCAAGTCTGGATCCGCAAGCGACCACGGCCTTTGAAAAAATCCTTAAAGACCTCAAAAAAACAGGCACACAGCTTTTATGGATCACGCATGACCGCAGACAAGCCAAAGAG
>CAZRFT010000110.1:0-8433 GCA_964599255.1 uncultured Neptunicoccus sp.
TATCGGGGGCAGGGTTGGGAGATCCCAATTTCTTTGACGCCAGCTCAAGCTGCTAAACCCGAGGCTGAAGAAATCTTGAAACTCTTTGAAATTGAATATTCCAAACTTTTTGGACGGACTGTGGAAGGTATGATAGCGGAAGTCACCGTCTGGTCGGTTAATGCATTCACCCCCGTTGAAGCGCCCCAGCCTCTGTCGGCATCGCCTGAAATCGAAGCGCCCAAATCCAATTTGACCCGCGCACTCTTTGATCCGGCCACACAAAGAAGCAATGATGCCAGCGTCTTTGAACGCGAAAATTTTCCAGATGGATCAATGACACAAGGCCCTGCCTTGATCACCGAAGATGAAACAACAATTGTCATACCTGAAAGCCGGATCGCACGTGCCCTTTCAGATGGCTGCATCACTATCGAGGTGCCAAAATGACCCAACCTTCAACAGTTCAATATCAGGTCATGTGGAACCGTCTGATCTCCATCGTGGAAGAACAGGCGCAGGCGCTGGTCCGCACAGCCTTTTCCACGTCTGTTCGCGAGGCAGGCGATCTGTCAGCAGGCATTTATAACCAAGCAGGTTTGATGCTTGCCCAAGCGGTCACGGGTACACCTGGCCATGTGAATGCCATGGCAGATGCTGTTGCCCATTTTATTCGCGAAATCGGTCGTGATAATATGGTTGAGGGCGATGTCTATATCACCAATGACCCTTGGAAAGGCACAGGGCACTTGCACGATATAACAATCGTGACGCCGAGCTTTTACAATGGTAACTTTGTCGGTTTCTTTGCTTGCACCGCTCATATCGTTGATATCGGGGGGCGCGGCTTTGGGGCGGATGCAAATGATGTGCATGAAGAGGGGCTCTATATCCCGATTATGCGCTTTGCTGATAAAGGCGACGTGAACACCATTTTAACCCAAATCATTCGTGCGAATGTTCGTGAGCCTGATCAGCTTATCGGCGATATCTACGCGCTTGCAACGTGTAACGAAATTGGTCACCGCCGCTTGATTGATATGATGGGTGAGTTCGGGATGTCGGATATCGAGGGACTGGCTGATTTTGTTTTGACTAATTCACGGCGGGCAACGCTGGAACGTATCAACGCATTGGAACATGCCCAAGCAGAAGGTCATATGCGGATTGATGGCTATTCCAATCCGATTGATCTAAAGGTGAAATTGAGCATCGAAGAAGATCGCATTGTTTCCGATTTTACAGGTACCAGTGGGGTAGATCGTAAAGGTATCAATGTGCCTCATGTTTATACAAAGGCCTATGCTTGCTACGCGCTCAAATGTGCGATTGCACCAGAAATTCCCAACAACGCAGCATCTCTTGCCCCGTTTGAGGTCAGCGCGCCAGAAGGATCGATCCTAAATGCAGTCTACCCTGCACCTGTCGCGCTTCGACATGTTATTGGGCATATGATCCCAGATACGGTTTATGATGCCTTGGATAAACTTTTGCCAAACCTTGTGCCGGCTGAGGGCGCGGGTTGCCTTTGCAATTTCCAAGTTAGTTTGCGTCCGCGAATGGATGCGCCTGCACCCGAAGATGCGACACGCGCAGAGGTGCTGACCTTTAACTCAGGCGGCTCAGGTGCGCGTCCGACGTTGGATGGTATGAACTCTACCGCCTTTCCGTCGGGTGTGATGACCATGCCAGTTGAAGCCACCGAACAGGTCGGCCCTGTGATCATTTGGCGCAAGGAACTTCGCCCCGATTCCGGCGGGCACGGCAAGCAACGCGGTGGGCTTGGTCAATACATGTCCGTTGGCGCTTGGGAGGGTCACGAGTTTGATATCCAAGCCATGTTTGATCGTGTCGATCATCCCGCACGCGGACGCCGTGGCGGTGGCGAAGGCGGCGCGACGGAGATTGCCCAAGATGATGGCACAAAAATGCGCGGTAAGGGGAAACAATTTGTCCCCCATGGGCGCATCGTTGAAATGGCTTTTCCAGGGGGTGCGGGATATGGTCGCGCCGCGGCAAGAAATCCCGATCTGGTGAAACGCGACTATGCATTGGGATATATCAGTGCCGATGCTGCACAAGAGGATTATGGATTATCACAGGCTGAAATTGAGGCTGTCGATGCGGCATTGGCAAATGGCGAGGAATTCTAGTGGTGTCGAATGAACCCCTAAAATCCAGCTATGATGTCGTCGTTATTGGCGGCGCTATTATGGGATCCTCCACCGCTTGGTGGTTGACCGAGCTGGATGATTTCAACGGCGATGTCTTGGTGGTGGAAAGGGATCGCAGTTACGAGTTTACTTCAACTGCGCGAACAAATTCATGTATTCGTCAACAATTCTCAAATGAAATCAATGTTCAGATTTCGCAGTTTGGTGCGGAATTTGTCCAAAACTTGCGTCGCTATTTGGGGGATGATCGTGTTCCCGATATGTCGATCCAAAATTATGGCTATCTCTATCTTGCTGACAAACAAGACTTCGCGGACCACCTAAACGAGGTGCAAGTTTTTCAACGCAGCTTGGGTGCAGAGACTGAAATATTGAGCGCTGACGACATTGCAAAACGATATCCGTTTTATAATGTCGATGACATCATCCTCGGCTCGATCAATTGCAAGGATGAAGGCTATTTCGACGGCGGCGGGGTGTTTGATTGGCTTCGTCGCTCAGCAAAAGATCGCGGTGTGGAATATATCGAAAACGAAGTTATCGGCATCGAGACCGATGGTGGTTCTGTTCAATCCATCACCTTAACGTCGGGTCAAAAAATTTCCTGCGAACAGGTTGTAAACGCAACGGGACCGCGTGCGGGTATCACCGCGAAAATGGCAGGGCTTGAGGTTCCAGTTGAGCCGCGCAAACGCTACACATGGATATTCACCGCTGAAAATCCCTTGGATCAAGAATTGCCGCTGACGATCGATCCATCTGGCATTCATATGCGCCAAGATGGTCCAAAAACCTATCTTGCAGGCGGTCGATCTTTGGGTCCTGATACGCCGCCTGATTTCAATGATTTCGATATGGATCATGGTTTGTGGGAAGATCGCATTTGGCCGACAATCGCGTCGCGCATCCCGCAATTTGAAGCGATCAAGGTGATCAATGAATGGGCGGGGCATTACGAATATAACACGCTGGATCAGAATGCGATTTTGGGATGCCATCCTGACCTTCCGAATTTTATTTTCCAAAATGGGTTTTCGGGTCATGGGTTGCAACAAAGCCCTGCAATGGGGCGGGCAACAGCGGAGTGGTTGACCTATGGGGAATACAGAAGTCTTGATATGACTCCGTTTTCATATGAACGTATTTTGAACAATGAACCTTTCGTCGAGAAAGCCGTAATCTAAGGAGATCGACATGAAAAAGCTGGTACTGACAGGCGCTGGGGGCCGTTTGGGGTCTTATCTACGCGAGCCATTGACGAAGCTTTGTGACGAGCTTGTATCGACCGATATACTAGATGATATCGGGCAAACTTATGCTGGCGAAACCTACGTCAAAGCCGATCTTGGGGATCTAGCGGCGATGGAAGAGATTTTGAAAGGCGCGGATCAGGTTGTGCATTTTGGCGCAATCGGAGACGAAGCGCCGTGGGAAAACATCCTGCATTCCAATATCATCGGCGCTTACAATATTTGGGAAGCAGCCCATCGGAACGGCGTGAAACGGGTTGTCTACGCAAGCTCGATCCACGCGGTTGGTATGTATCCGAAAACTCAATTTATCGGCACGGATGTCCCGCATCGCCCTGATACCTACTACGGGTTGGCAAAGTGCTTTGCCGAAGATCTGGGTTCTCTTTATTGGGACAAGCGCGGGATCGAGTCTGTCTGCCTTCGTATCTTATCCGCAGCACAACCGACCAACCCGCGTGCCATCGGTTCGCATCTTTCTTATGATGATTTGGTGCATTTAGTAGAGCGCGCGATCGATACGCCGATTACTGGCTTCACAATTATCTACGGGGTCTCGAACAACGACCGAGCACCGGTTGATAATCACCTCGCAAGTTTTCTTGGCTACCGCCCGAAGGATAATGCAGAGGCGGCCGCAAAACAGGTCTTTGCAGACAATCCGGACCATGATCCTCAGGACGCAGGACAGATGTGTCACGGCGGACCTTTCGCCACCGTCGAGCTTGGAAATTCAGGGACGGCGGGCATGAACATCGTTGATGATCGAAAGAAGAGCTAATATTTCTTCGATTAGTGATTTAACTCACAATTTGCCCGTCAAAATGATAAATCGGCGCTTCGTCTAAGCGTATATTGTGCTATCGCTAGCGGCGTGGGAAGTTTTTAAGGGGACAATTCAAAAATGCTTCGGAAGATATTTAGTGCGCTTTGCGCAACAATACTTGGTTCAAGTCTTGCTTATGCGGGCGCGGTTCCAGAACCGCAGGACACCTGTGTGAATGGTGGGATCATGTATAAAAAAGTAGAGGAAATCAAAACGGCATCGGCGGTTCCGAATGTTCCGTTAATTGAAGATGTCCTAATAGATGTCGTCCAAGTAATGGGACCTCCAAAGAATATGGGTGAAGCGTGCGACGAGTTTACGGGTTCAACTCAGAACGGTGCGATGTCAGGCGGCGTTGGTACAAACGCGCAAAATCGCTTGGGCTCGGGTGAAAACGCATTCTTACCAAATTTTCTTTCTGTGACCCAAGGTGCCGGTTCAGGCTTCAACGCTTGGATCGCCGCAGAGTATCACAAGTTCAACGGCGCCACGTCAGGTCATAGTTCTGAATTTGTTTTCGGTATCGATACCAATATCGGTCCATCTGCGATTCTTGGTCTGACTGTTGGTGTTGAAAATATGGATTTCGACAACAATGTTCGAGTGGAGTCTGTGGCGTTTGGTCCTTACCTTGCTTATGACTTCGGCGCGGGTATTTTTGATCTTTTGATTACAAAATCTGATCCAGAATATACCGCGCTGATAACGTCGAATGGAGATCGTATTTCGGCTGCGGCAAATATTTCATTCAATCCAATCGGCACAGGGATGGGGATGATCCATCCATTTATCAACATCTCTGGATACAATGAAGACATTGCAAATGGCGTGCCACCCGTTGTTGTTGAAGAACGCCGCGGCATTGCGGGCTTCACCTACGATTTCGCAACGCAAGGAAATGCACAACCCTATCTTTTGGCCGCGATCGACAGCCGGTCTGTGACAAACTCTGTCACGGGCACTGATAGCTACACGAAGCCGCAGGTGGGGCTTGGTATCAACAGCGCATTTCAGGGCGGTACGTTTTCAGCTGAAGTGAATTACGGTCATTTGAATTCTCAAACACGGGACATCAACGGCCAAATTCGGATTGATTTCAGCTTCTAATATTTAGCTAAATCGAAGAATTGAGCCCGTCAATTTGGCGGGCTTTTTTCATGGAATCGCGTAGACGCTGAACACCGTTTCGCGGTATCGTGACGCAATTATGGAATCGAGCAGCGAACCAACATTTGATGTCTCTGAACGGGTCGAGGGGGAAACCCTTGTCGTCGATGTTGACGGCTATGAGGGGCCGCTTGATCTGCTTTTGACCATGGCGCGCACGCAAAAGGTTGATATGCGGAAAATCTCCGTTCTTGATCTGGCACGCCAATATCTTGCCTTTGTGGACGAGGCGAAACGTATTCGTCTTGAATTGGCGGCGGACTATTTGGTCATGGCCGCTTGGCTTGCCTTCATCAAATCGCGCCTGCTTCTGCCCCAAGAGGAAGAAGATGACGGACCAAGCGGGGAAGAGCTTGCGGCCTATCTTGCCTTCCAACTTGAGCGCCTTGAGGCGATGCGCAATGCGGCCGCGAAACTGATGGCACGCGACCAGTTGGGCCGTGATTTCTTTGCGCGTGGGATCACAGAAGAGGTGACCCAACATCGCGTTATCACCTATAAATCCACAATTTTGGATTTGATGCAGGCCTATGCCCGAATTCGTACGAAGGATGAGTTTAAGCCGCTCCATCTGGATGAACGCGATCATATCGTCACCATGGAAGAAGCGTTAAAACGCATGCGCGGACTTATCGGATATGCAATGGATTGGGGCAGCTTGCAGCAATTCATGCCAGAGGGTTGGGAAGATAATCCGCGTTTGGCGCGATCTGCGACGGCATCGACCTTTGCTGCCGCGTTGGAATTGGTCAAAGAGGGCAAATTGGAAATCCGCCAAACGGAGACCTTCGCGCCCATCGAAATTAAGAAAAAGAGCAGTTTGTCATGAGCAAGAAACACGAAGAAAGCCTTTTTGAAGCGCCCCCCATGGCGGAGCAAGAGCGTATGGTCGAAGCGCTGCTATTTGCCAGCGCAGAGCCAATGAGCAAAAAAGCAATCGAAGGCCGCATGCCGCATGGCTCTGACGCAGCCGAGGCGATTGCACGGGTCAAGAAGCGCTACACAGGGCGCGGTGTGAACCTTGTGAAGCTGGGTGATGGGTTTGCGTTTCGCACCTCTGCGGATTTGGGTTTCTTGATGACACATGAGCGTAAAGAAACCCGTAAACTATCGCGCGCGGCCATCGAGACATTGGCGATCATCGCCTATCATCAACCGACGACCCGAACAGAAATCGAAGAGATCCGGGGTGTGTCCGTTTCGCGAGGCACGCTGGATCTGCTGCTTGAACTTGAATGGATCAAACTCGGTCAGCGTCGCAACACACCTGGCCGGCCTGTGACCTTCATTGTGACGCAAACTTTCCTTGATCACTTCGGGCTTGAAAGCTCCAAAGATCTGCCAGGTCTGAAAGAACTTCGTGCCTCCGGCCTGTTGGATAATCGCCCGCCTCCTGGTGCTGAGCTGGAAGAGGAAGCAGGCGAAGAGGGTGATCAGGACGGCTTGTTTGAAGAGGCCGAAGAGGTCGATGAATGAACGGTATCATCCGAATGTTAATCCGATCCTTCATGCGTATCGGTGTGCGCCGCGGGATTGATTGGTATTTCAAAAATCGCGCAGACAAAGAGGCGCAGAACCTAACGCCCGAACAAGAAAAAGAAATGCGCGCGCAAAATCGTCAGCAAGCGCAAAGTGCAAAGCGCGGGTATCGCATATTGCGGCGCTTCACGCGGTTTTAGGGCGCACCTCCAATATTGCATTTGATATTCCACTTTGAGGTATTCTAACTCAAGTCAGCCGCGAATTCCTTAACGCATCGTTCGGCTTTGTTTTGTAAGTAAATTGTGAGGAAATGCGTGGTCTGGCTCAGCGCACGGTAGGGTAATATTTACGCTTTTCGGCCCCTATCCCAGAAAAAACCGTGGGGGTGCCCACGGGGGTGGATGCGGGGGTGCGCGCGGGGGTGTGGATAAAATGGGCGGAAGGTTAACCTTTCGCCGAATTCAAAAATCCAGAATTTAATTTTGGTTGCATGTGCCCGCATAAACACCTCTAAGTTTTCCAATGAAATTCCTAAAAGGAATGCGGGCATGACCCAAGGAACCTCTAAATCACCTGGCTCACCAACGCCTATTTTGATGTTGGTGGTTTTGTGGTTGGTCGGTTGGACCCTGCGGATCCATATCCTTGCGGCTCCGCCTTTGGCGACGCGAATTGCAGAAAGTTTTAATCTGGGCGAAGCGGGGGAGGGTGCATTGACCATGTTGCCAATTTTGGCCGTGGCCTTTGGCGCGATCCCTGCGGCTTGGGCGATCGCGCGTTTTGGCATTCGGGCATCTATCGTTTGTGGACTGTTGATTATGACCGTCGCTTCCATCGCACGGGGGCAAGTGCCGTCGGCGATGCTGCTGTTCAGCGTTTCGGTCATCATGGGCTTTGGGGTGGCGATTTTCCAAACGGCTTTGCCCATTGCCACACGCGTCTGGACGCCCACGCATATCGCGCTGGGTAGTGCGGTTTATTTAAACGGGATGATGTTTGGGGAGCTGACGGGGGCGGGGTTGACCCTGCCCATAGTGATGCCACTTGCCGGTGGCGATTGGCCTACGGCCTTGATCCTGTGGGGAATTCCCACGACGCTTGTTGCTTTGTTGGTGTGGTTCTTGCGCGTTTCTGAAGCGGATGATGAGGGTAGCGCGCAAAATGTAGCCCAAGCGACATCGCTGCCCCGATGGGATGATTTTAAGGTTTGGCAATATGGGTTGTTGTTGGCCAGTTCAGCGGTCGCATTTTTTGTGGTGAATGCCTATTCAGGATCGATCTTGCAAACGCGCGGCGAGTATCACGTGGCGGAGCTGTTTCACTTTGCCTATAACGCCACGCCTTTGCTGGCCTCTTTTGTGATCTTGATGCGACCTGCTTGGATTGGGGCGCGGGCCCCAATTGCACTGTCGGCGGGCATTACAATTTTTGGCCTTGCTGGCTTTTTCCTTTTTGATGGCTGGTTGTCGTGGCTATCGGCTATGGTTGCAGGCTTTGCCGCGACGATTGAATTAATCTTGATTGTGTCCCTGCCGCCTGCAATCGCCAAGGGTCG
>CAZRFT010000111.1:0-5212 GCA_964599255.1 uncultured Neptunicoccus sp.
AAACAACAGCTGTATCCAGCGTTCGTTGATGACGCCCCAACAAGCGCCACCATGGGCGCCGCCATGACCCGCAGCCGCAATTAATTCGCGGCACTCATTCACAGAGGTGCCAGACCACGTCGGGACAAAAATCCAAGGCAACACAGAAGCAAGCACCGAGTAAACAAAATACAATGCTAGCAATGTAAGGACAGAGTTCGTGACACTGGAAAACAAATTGGCTCTTAACCAGCCGATTATCCCAACCGTTGATGCAGGTGGCGCCTTTTCAGGCAACATCTCTTTACGGACAAAACCAAGATCAGCCATTTTTAACGCTCCACCAATTTAATTTTTTCATTGTACCAGTTGATCACCGCAGAGATGGTCAAGCTGATCGAAAGATAGATCAACATCAAGATCATGATTGTTTCCAACTCACGACCTGTCTGGTTAAGGGTGATCCCCCCTAATGTCCCCGTCAAATCCATGTAGCCCACAGCAATCGCTAGGGAAGAGTTCTTCGTCAGGTTCAAATATTGTGAAATCACAGGCGGGATAATCACGCGCAATGCTTGCGGCAGGATAACCAAGGACATCGTACGCCCTGGCTGGATACCCAGCGCATAAGCCGCCTCTGTTTGACCTTTGGAGATCGCCAGAATACCTGCACGCACGTTTTCAGCGATAAATGCGGCGGTATAAAGCGACAGCGCCAACCAAAGCGCAATCAAAGAGCTGCGAAGGTGAATACCCTCTTTGAAGTTGAACCCTTTCAATTCTGGATAATTCCAACCCAGACCCATGACATAAAGCAAAATCGCCGTTGGAACGACAACCACAGCTAGCCGTTGCCACCAAGTTGTTGGACGATCGCCAGTCTCGTTCTGAATGCGATCTGCGCGCAACCGAATGCGCCGCGAAATCCACAAGCTGATCCCAAGTACGAGCGCAATCGCAATGAACGTAAGGCTAAGATCAAAGCGTAGCGAGCTTTCACCAAAGATGCGCGCAGAGCCAAGCCCATTTTCAAAGGTCGGTGATGGCGTGAAGATACCGCGGTTCGTAAAGGCCACGCTTTCATTGAACCACATCGAGGCTTCACCAGACTTAAAGGCCCGCGGTTGTGGCATCGAGTCGATCATGATCGTGAAAACGATCAAAATCCAAACCAGAACAGGAATATTCCGGAACATCTCGATATAGACTGTCATCAACCGCGCGACGATCCAGTTATTTGACAGGCGCAAAACACCCACAAAAACTCCGATAATCGTCGCGGTGATACAGCCCAAAACCGCTACCAGTAGCGTATTCAAAAGCCCCAAGAATGAGGCCCGCAAATGCGTATCCCGGCTGGTATATTCAACAAGGCGCTGGTTGATGTCATAGCTTGCAGGCTCACCAAAGAACTTGAACGTCACTGGCTTGCCAAGGTTGGCTAGGTTTTGGATTGTATTATCCACAATCCAACCAATCCCCATCAAAATAAGGATTAACGAAACAACCTGAATAGTCGTTGAACGATACCGCGTATCGTAAAGAAGCTGACTGATCTTAAATCCGCCCGAAGACGCATTTGTCGCTGTGTCAGGTCTGGAGGCCATGGTTCATCCCTCTGCAACAAAAATACAATAGCACTGGGCCATTACGAGACGGCGCAGGACAATAATATTTGGTTGAAAAGAAAAGGGCGCGAGGTATCCCCCGCGCCCCAAATCCGATTAACGGAAAGGTGGTGAGTACAGTAGACCACCATCAGTCCACTGAGCGTTCAAACCACGAGACAGAGCGATCGCAGTGCTTTCGCCAATGTTTGCCTCGAAGATTTCGCCGTAGTTACCACCGGCCATCAATGCGCGCTTCGCCCAATCTTTGTCTAGGCCAAGCATTGCACCTAGGTCACCTTCAGTGCCTAGAAGGCGGTTGATTTCTGGGTTGTCACCAGCGTCCATCGCTTGTTTTTCGATAGTTGCAGATGTCACACCAAGCTCTTCCGCAGTGATCAGAGCGTTAAGAGTCCAGCGAACGATGTCGCCCCACTGGTTGTCGCCGTGGCGAACTAGTGGGCCAAGTGGCTCTTTAGAGATGATTTCTGGAAGAACAACGTGATCACCAGGGTTTTCGAAACCTGCGCGAGTTGCCGCAAGGCCAGACGCGTCAGTTGTGTAAACGTCGCACGCGCCAGCAAGGTACTGCGCTTGTGCTTCTGCGTTTGTTTCGATTGGGATCGGCTCGTAAGAGATGTTGTTCACACGGAAGAAGTCCGCAAGGTTCAGCTCTGTAGTTGTACCAGTTTGGATACAAACAGACGCGCCGTCCAATTCTTTCGCAGAAGAAACGCCTAGAGACGAAGGAACCATGAAGCCCTGACCGTCATAGTAGTTTACGCCAACGAATTCGAACTTCAGATCAACGTCACGAGAGAAAGTCCAAGTTGTGTTCCGTGCAAGCATGTCAACTTCGCCAGACGCAAGTGCTGTGAAGCGAGTTTTACCTGTTGTTGGAACGAACTTAACTTTCGAAGAGTCGCCAAGAACTGCAGCTGCAACCGCGCGGCAAACCGCTACGTCGAAGCCTTCCCAAACGCCGTCAGCGTTTGCTGCAGCGAAACCAACCAGACCGGTAGTCACACCACATTTTAGTTCGTCGGCTGCCTTGACGTCGTCAAGTGTGCCAGCTGATGCACCTGCTGCTGCCATAGTGGCCGCAGTCAATGCACCGAAAAAAGCAGATTTTTTCATCTAGTTTTCCTCATCCTGATGGGTGTCCCACGAAATGTGAGACATTTTTTATGAATGGGTCTCCCCATAACAATCACCTAGCGGTTCTGACGAACGCACCGTGATGTCGTCGGATACTGGCGAATCTGTTACGTAAAAGTCAAGTGAGTTCAACGAAGTGTCCTAAGGGAAATTTTGTTTCCTTGTGGCTTTAGGTCACAGATGCTGACATTCTTTATAAGGACCAATGATCTCTACCAAGCAATTTTGTGGCGATTCCCACGAATATTCGAAATACGTAATAAACTATTACCTATTTTCGCGCCATCAGACAGAATCGTAAAAACGCCACGCAAAGAGGAAATCTTGCCGCTTTTTCTCTGCCGCTGCACTTGCCTCTTCATCCTCGCCCCATTCAGCTATTTGCCAAGATTCATCGATGCGAGACAGCATCCAAGCCTCTTCCACGGTCAATCGATTCGCGCCCACCGCCAAACTCAACACCAATGAGCCAGAGATTGTGATCAATTCATGCATCGCGCCTAATTGCCAGGGGGACAGGTTCTCCAAACCGATTTCCATCGCATCGATCGTGGTTTGGGGTTGCGCAACATGCATTACACCTTGCGTGACGTTCAATTTCCCAAACTTATCACCAACCCATTCTAATAGGGGATCCCAATTCTTTGCTTGCTCAGCAATCAAACCTTCAGGTCGCGTCGCGCGATAGCAAAGCAGGTCTGTTCCCCCATATTCCGACAGCATTTCAACAATCGCCGCTTTGTTTGGCACAACTTTTTCAATCACTGAATTTGCGAGCCGCGTGGCTGGCATCTCGTTTGGATCAACCTCTTCGTCCACCCCGCGCCATTCACTCGCAATCATCTCTGCCAGAGCGGCGGTCGGAACGGCCAGAGGCGACTTCGCAGGCGTTTTGATTGCCCGCTCATCAAGCAAGATCTCAAAACCCCCAGCCCCCTCTTTGACCGAGACATTTTTCCAAAACCGTTTTGCTGGCAGGCTCATGTCATTTCCTCAAACGGCTCAGCCGCGGCCAAATCTTCTTCCCAATCAAATTCAGCCCAAGTTTTCACCATATGGGGTGGCAGTTCTGCACGAATAAAGACGTTCTTCTTTGTAATCGGGTGCACGAACTTCAAGGAACGGGCATGAAGATGCAGTTTGCGGCTAATCGCACCGCCGAGTTGCGCGCCCCAGCCATCGCCCAGATTGGTCTGGCTGTTGCCGCCATATTTCCCGTCGCCAACTATGGGGTTCCCAAGTTCAGCAATATGGGCGCGTAGCTGATGTGTGCGCCCCGTGACGGGCACCATCGCTAACCAAGACACACGCCCCCCCAAATTCTCAATCATCTTGTAATCTGTAGTTGCATGTTTGGCGCCTTCGGTTGTCTCCACCTCATTGGGGTGGATACAATGCATCTTTTCACCCGCTTGGTTTGGCCCATGACCTGCCGCTTTCACCAATCCATAACGGATCGTTCCGCTGGTTGGTTTCGGGGCACCTGCAACCGCCGCCCAATAGATTTTTCGTGTCTGCCTGTCGCGAAACACCTGCGACATGCCTTTGGCCGCCTGCCCCGTTCGGGCCAAGATCAACACGCCTGATGTATCTTTATCCAATCGATGCACCAGTTTTGGCTTTTGATCTTTGATCGCCAAAACTTCTGAAAGTGCATCGACATGACGGGTCTGTTTTGTGCCCCCCTGCACGGGCAACCCCGCAGGTTTGTTAAGTGCGATGATATGATCATCTTCATAAATCACCGCCTCCAGCATCATCTGCCGATCCGCATCGTTAATCTTGGGTACAGATTTCTCCCGCTCTTCCATTGCGGCGATGGGCGGGACTCGAAGATTTTGACCCGCGAAAACGCGTGTCGCGGCTTTGACCCGGCCGCCTTCAAGGCGCAGCTCGCCCTTGCGGCACATCTTTTCGATTTGCCCCTGTTTTAGTTGCGGGAAAACACGCCGCAAAAAACGATCAAGCCTTTGGTCGTCTGCATCTTCAGGGATTGTGATGACTTGAACACCGCTCATGCCAAGGCTCGCGCAAGATAAATACCAGCAACCAGCGCAACGACAGAGCCGGTGACCGTGCCCGCTACGTATCCCCCCGCTTCCCAAAAGCGCTCTAACTCGTAGAGTTTAAAAACATCGAGCGAGAAGGCAGAAAAAGTTGTGAACCCGCCCAGGGCGCCAATCATCACAAATGGGGCGAAGCTTCGGTCGCTTAGGTAAACAAACGCCATGCCCATTAAAAACGAGCCAACCACATTCACCGCCATCGTCCCCATCGGGAAGGCAACGCTCATCCCAACGAAGTACCGAAGCACCGCGCCCAACGCACCACCAATTGCGACTTGAAGAATTGTCACCATGTAGGCTTCCCAAAAAACACGGGCGCGTCGATGCGCCCTATTTGCCGCGCTTCATGCGCAATTTTGCAAAAAATTCCAAGCGCTTCTTCATTTCGCGCTCTTCGCCCCG
>CAZRFT010000112.1:0-2211 GCA_964599255.1 uncultured Neptunicoccus sp.
GCCGGCTTCGCCTGCCAGAATTTCCACCGCTTCCATAAAGCCCACATTTTCGGTACCCATGACAAAGCCGATCATGTCGCCTTTTTCCTGACAGCCAAAACAGTAGTAGTAGCCCTTGCGATCATCGACGTGGAAACTAGGCGTTTTTTCCTGATGGAACGGGCAGGGGGACCAATAGTCGCCTTTGGCTTGGTTGGTTTTTTTGGAATCCCAAATGACCTTCCGCCCCGCCACTTGGGCAAGGGACAGACGGTTTCGTATTTCATCAAGGAAACCAGGTGGCAGACTCATGTCTGCAATATGGGGTTTGGGACAGAGGCGTGCAAGCTACTGCTGCGGTGCAATTTGAATTTCTTGGCGTAGGCTTTGATCCAGATTGTAGATGCGGATCACATCATCATCGCCAACAATCGCATACCAATCTGAACCGCGGGTATAGGCGGTAGCCGACACGCCATCGGGCAAGGTGATTTCCGTGAGGTTTGGGGATGGTTCGGTTAGTCGCATGACAAACAGCCCGACAATGGTTAAAAAGCCCAAAATCATCACAACCATCAAGGTCGTGACCAAACGGCGAAGTATTTTCAGATTTGCCGGTTCAGGGGCGTCGAGCGGATCAGTCATGGGCACAGAGATACTAAGATTAGTCATCGGGGACAATCCGCCCCCGCGCCTTGATAAAGCTTTGGCCAAAGCAGTGCCAGAGGAAGTTACCCTGTCGCGTTCGCGCATAGGTAAAATGATCGAGGCGGGGCAAGTTCAAGATGCCCGTGGAAATGTCATCACCGCGCTGAAACATAAAGCCCAAGAGGGCGAAGAATATACATTAACGCTAGAGGCTGAAGTTGTGTTGGGGGATGCCCAGCCCGAAAATATCCCCATAGAGATTGTCCATGAAGATGAGGTGTTGTTGGTGGTGAATAAGCCTGCTGGCATGGTGACCCATCCCGCACCGGGATCTGAAACGGGCACACTTGTGAATGCCCTGTTGCATCATTTAGGCGCTTCGAATGCGGGCGGGGGCGTGCGCCCCGGGATTGTGCACCGCATCGATAAAGATACCAGCGGATTGTTGGTTGTCGCAAAGACAGACGAAGCACATGAGAAATTGTCAGCGCAATTCAAAGACCATTCCATCCACCGAAAATATTTAGCGGTGACAAAAGGCGTGCCCAGCCGCGCCGACCCACGATTGCAGGGGCTAAAAGGGGTGGCCTTTGAAGATGGTGGTTTGATCCGTATTGCCACCCATATTGAGCGCCACAAAACCGACCGAAAGCGCATGACTATTACCCATAATTCAGGCCGCCATGCGATCACGCGCATCCAGTTATTGGAAGATTTCGGCGATGCAGCACTTGTCGCTTGTATGTTGGAAACGGGGCGTACGCATCAAATACGGGTGCATCTGTCCCATATTGGCCATGGGCTGATAGGGGATCCTGTTTATGGCAAAAGGCGAAGTTTTGCGGCCTCTTCTGGCAATGAAATTGCGCTTAATTTTGCCCGCCAAGCGCTTCACGCGTCTGAATTGGGGTTTATTCACCCTCAAACAGGGTCTGAAATATCCTTCACAACAGATTTACCAGCAGACATGCGAAATTTGTTGCAATCCTTTGCAACAAGCGGTTGAATAGGTTCCGCCTTAATTGAGGTGCTCATAGTGCCAATATTTTAGAATACTTCTAAAATACTGCGCCCGAGGCCTTAAAATGGCATTAACCTGCGCCTACATATAGGGCGGACAAGAGCTATTAAGGAACGAAATTGAGTTATTCAAACCTCCCAACCCCAAGCCCTGAACAGGGTCTTTCAGCTTATTTGCAAGATATTCGGAAATTTCCGATGCTCGAGCAGGAAGAGGAATATATTCTGGCGAAAGCTTGGGTTGAACATCAAGACACAGAAGCAGCCCATAAAATGATCACTTCGCACCTGCGCCTCGCGGCCAAAATTGCGATGGGGTATCGTGGCTATGGTTTGCCCACAGCTGAAATCGTGTCCGAGGCCAATGTTGGCCTGATGCAAGCTGTGAAGCGCTTTGATCCGGAAAAAGGGTTCCGCTTATCGACCTATGCGATGTGGTGGATCCGCGCCTCGATCCAAGAGTTCATCTTGCGGTCTTGGTCACTGGTTAAAATCGGTACAACGAGCGCGCAAAAGAAACTGTTCTTCAATCTCCGCAAGGCTAAAAATAAAATTGGTGCCTTG
>CAZRFT010000113.1:0-3624 GCA_964599255.1 uncultured Neptunicoccus sp.
GCGCCCATCTTTTCCCAAAGATCCATGGGGAATTCATTGCTTGCATCAATTTCCGCGGCGCGCGGCGCAATCTCGTCAGCTGCGAAGCGGCGCACCGTGTCGCGAAGCGCCTCGATCTCTTCGCTTAGGCCGAAATTCATCACGTGATTGAACATCTCCAACCTCCCTGTAGCCAACCGCGTTCAAGGTTAGCTCTACATAGTAATCTTCAATTTTTGCCTTGGATAACCGCCCATGCTCGCGAAACCAGGTATTCACACCCGTAAGCGAAGCAAGGATCGACATCGCTGCCACATGGGCATCGGGCACAAAAAATATCTCTTGCTTCATGCCCTCTGCGATAATGTCGCGCAGATCATGTTCATAGGAACGTCGCATCTTCTCGACATGCCTATGGCTTTCCCGCTCAAGCGAACGAAGCTCCATGAACGAGATGAAAACCGCATCTGCCCGCGCGATATTGTAGCGGATGTGAAACCGCGCAAAGTCCTCAAGCCTGGCAATGGGATCCCCGCCCTGATCAGCCTCTTTCCAACTGCCAATCAGACCCTTCATATGATCTGTCAGCAGGGACACCAAAATCTGCTGTTTATTCGGGAAGTGATTATAAAGCGCCCCGACATTCACGCCCACGCCTTCCGCGATCTGCCGCATAGAAACGGCGGCATAACCGTATTGCGCGAAAAGCGGCAAAGCCACGTCGAGGATTTTTTGCGCGGTGCGCGCGCCACTTGAACCTTTGATGCGAGCCATTTGATTCTTAATTAAATGAACGATTGTTTAATTAATGCTTGATTTTGATGATAATCGTCAACCCCCTTGTTGCCGCTTGGAACTCTGGGCATAAGGCGCGCCATGAAAGTGCCGCCAATAACCGAAGAATTCGTGCGCCCCTTTGCGGGTTTTCTTTGCGCCATTCACGACAGCCTTGATGCAGCTGATCGGCACTTCCCATCTCGTTGGCAACGGGGACCCAAGGGCAAGCCTTGGCGGTTTCTTTTCAACCGCGTGGCGCCCCATATGCCCGAGGATGGCGTCATCCTAGAATTCGGCGTCTACAAAGGCTCGACGACCCGACATCTCGCAAAACTTCATCCCAAGCGCCGTATCTATGGCTTTGACAGTTTCAAAGGGTTTCCAAATGACGGACGGCGCGATTGGCGCATGAAATTTGAATTGGAAAAGGCCCCAAAGGTTCCATCGAATGTCACTTTGGTGGAGGGGTATTTTGAAGACACCCTTCCAGAATTCGCCAAATCTCTTTCTGAACCAATTGCGATGGTTCACATCGATTGCGACCTCTTCAGTTCCACCCAAACGGTTTTGGATCACCTCGCCCCACATCTGGGACCGGGCCATATCTTGGTCTTTGACGAGCTTATCCATTACGCCCGCTTTGCGATGAACGAGGTGATGGCGCTTTATTTGTTTTTGCAAAATCAGAACCTTGATTTCGAATGGGTAGAGCCCATTGGGGGTGCCTTTCCCTATTCGCAAAGCGAAGGCGTTTTATTGAAGGGCGGCATGAAGGGTCACCGCGCTCAAGGCTATTTCCAAAACCAAGCGATCCGATTGACTGCCGATAAACGCCATTTCAATTCGCATGCACCTGATCCAGTAGTTGAATTTGTGCTTGCACAAATGACCCAGCATTATGGATAAGGAATGACAGGGATAGTTTCGAGTGCTACGACATCGAAGTGAAGAAAGAGGAGACGCATATGCGTTGGTTAATCGCAACTTTTTTTGTTCTGTTTCTAGCCGCATGTGATTTGGGCCCACGCCCAGAAGTGCCCGACGTCGATCCTGATCATATCTTGGAATATAACGTAGTCGCCATGCAGGCGGCCTTTGCCCCCAACGCGCGGATCGTCGGCCTGCCGGAAACCGACCCCGAACGCCGTCGCGAAATCCTTGGCATCTTGGAAAAAAGCATCACCGACAGAATGACGGCGCAAATGCTACCCCAGTTTAAGGGACAAAAACCCGCCGTATTGGCGGTAGAGCTGCTCATTCTAACGTTGCCAGATCCAAGCACAGCGCTTACCACAAATGCGCGCGACCAGCTTTATGGAAACATCTATCTCTATGATGTAGAAACACAGGAAGAAATTGACGCAAGTGGTGTTCGTATCAATGACTTCACCTTCAAGGCCCAAGGCAATGTCGGCGCCCTTTTGACGATCGCGGCAAACAACAAACAAAGCTACAAACGCCGCTTTGACAAGCTTGCCAAACTCTTCACCGATCGCGCCTCGCTTATTTTCAAATAGTTTGACGCACCTCCAATTTTAGCGTTCTCTCTAGCAAACAGCGAAGGAAGCTTTCATGGCACTAGCAGATCGCAACATTCCAAACATCAGCCACATGAGCGAGCGAATTGATTTGGCCGCCAGCTTTCGTTGGGCAGAGCGATACAATCTGCATGAAGCCGTCGCCAATCATTTCTCGCTTGCGGTGAACGAGGATGGGACGCAGTTTCTTATGAACCCTAATCAAAAACATTTCAGTCGGATCAAAGCGTCTGATCTTTTGCTGCTCGATGCCAATGACCCGTCCACCATGGATCAACCCAATGCACCTGATCCATCGGCTTGGGGTCTGCATGGCTCGCTTCATCGGCGCTGCCCACATGCGCGTTGTGCTATGCATGTCCATTCTGCCTTTGCCACCGTTTTGGCGAGCCTTAAGGATGCACAGCTTCCACCAATTGATCAAAACACAGCGATGTTTTTTGACCGCCAAGTTGTAGACACCGAATTCGGTGGCATGGCGTTTGAAGGCGAAGGTGAACGGTGCGTGCAGCTTCTCTCCGATCCCAAAATCACAGTGATGATCATGGGCAATCACGGCGTCATGGTTATCGGACGCACAGTGGCAGAGACTTTTAACCGCTTGTATTATTTCGAACGTGCGGCCGAAACCTATATCCGCGCGCTCCAAACCGGAATGGCGTTAAATATTCTGTCAGACGCTGTTGCTGCCAAGACAGCAGATGAATGGGATGAATACCCTGGCCTTGCCGATGCGCATCTCGCGGAGCTAAAGGCGATTTTAGAAGATGAGGGCAGCGACTACGATCGTTAAGCCTTCATTAACCTTTAGGTCTGTTTTTATTAATTTTTGATCACAGACGCCCGCACCCCCGTATTGACCCCCACATGCACCCCCGTGGGCACCCCCACCCTAAATGGGTCGATGGGTAAAAGGTAAATCAACCGTACGCTTCCTCTCTTGCCAATTATATCCGACAGGCGTACCGCTACTGATTATGACCATCACCCTCTCCGCAATCCTCCTTTATGCAGGTGCAACTTTCATCCTCTGGGCAACGCCCGGGCCGGTTTGGGTTGCGATGATCGCGCGTGCCGTTTCGACAGGGTTCAAAGGCGCTTGGCCGCTCGCATTTGGCGTCGCACTCGGGGACATCATCTGGCCCTTGGCGGCCATCTTGGGTCTTGCTTTCTTGGTCTCGATTTATGCCGATATCCTGCTCGTCCTCAGATATTTTGCGGCCGTCTTATTGGCGCTCATGGGCGCGGCCCTGATCCGCTGGCCAGATAAGGTTTTCAAGGATGATGGCGCTATGTCCAAACCAGGCATGTGGGCTGGATTTATCGCGGG
>CAZRFT010000114.1:0-17437 GCA_964599255.1 uncultured Neptunicoccus sp.
GCCATGGTCTTCGATTATTTTCTTCACAATAGAGAGCCCAAGTCCCGTGCCGCCCTCTCGCTGGGTCACGTAGGGCTCAAAAAGTCGCGATCGCCCCTCTTTGGGCAACCCAATGCCGTTGTCTTCAATAACAATTTGCGCTTCGCCCTTGTCGGCTGTCAAACTGACACGGATCTCTGCCTTGAACTTCTTCTTGGTCTCTTTTTTTAGTCCAATCGCTTCGCCCGCATTTTTCAAAAGATTGGTGATTGCCTGACCAATCATGGTCTCATCTACGTGCGCTTCGAGCTTTGCCGCTTTGTTTTTGAAGGAAATTTCAACATCCTCATGGGCTGCGTTCTGCAGAAGAACCGCGTCATTTATCAATTTGCCCAGGTTTACGTCTGATTTTTGTGGCTCGGGCATGCGCGCAAATTTAGAAAATTCATCAACAATGCGGCGTAAGTCATTGGTTTGACGAATAATTACATCAGCGTATTGCTCAAGCTCGGCTTCTTCATCCCCTAGTTTTGGACCAAATTTGCGGCGTAGTCTTTCGGTCGAAAGTTGAATTGGGGTTAGCGGGTTTTTAATCTCATGGGCGATACGCCGCGCGACGTCCCCCCAAGCAGCCATTCTTTGTGCTGATACAAGGTCGGTCACATCATCAAAAGAGACCACATACCCTTCCAACTCACCCTCGATCCCTTGGCGAGCGGCGATACGCACCAACAGAACTTCTGCATTACCGGCGCGCGTGAGACTAATTTCTTCTTGTTTCTGCCCGCTCTTGATCGCGCCTGTAAAAATCTCGCTGAATTCGGGAACAGCCTTAGCCAGTTTTTGGCCTTCGGCTTTTTGAGCATCAAGACCCAAAAGTTTCTCAGCGGCGGCGTTTAGAAGTGTAATGCGTCCATCTGAAGAAACGCCAATTACACCCGCCGTAACGGATGAAAGCACGCTATCAAATAGGCGGCGGCGGCGTTCCGTGCGCTCATTGGCCTCCATCAGATCATCACGCTGGCGTTTGACCTGTTTTGTCATGCGATTGAAGACGCGCGACAGCATGGCAATTTCGTCGTCGCTTGCATCTTCTTTAACTTGCACGTCTAAATCACCAGCACCGACCCGCTGTGCAGCACCCGCAAGCCGCCCCATAGGGCGTGAAAGCCGCTCTGCAAAATTGATACCCATCCAAATCGCCGATAAAATTACGACCGCTGCAAAGCCTAGATAGATAAGTGCATATATGGACAGAGCTTGACCACGCTCCGCTTCTAGCTGGTTATAGATCCGCGCGGTTTCAGCGGTATCATCAAGCAATTCCAGAATACTGCCATCAACCGTTCGGCTGATATATAGGTAGCGATCTGGATAGGCTGTAAGTTTCGATAGCGCACGAAATTCGTTGTTTTGCCAATCTTCGATAACCACAACTTCACCCGCTGTCGCAGCTTGCATTTGGGCACCGTCGGGTTGTTCGTAGTCAAATAGATAGGAATTTTCGCCGCGGGCACGTAAATCGCCCTCTCCATCAATAACATAGGCTTCTTTTAAGCCACGTTGAACAAGACCTTGAATCCGGGTGAGCTGGTCGCGGATTTCGGCGTCTAAAATAAGGCGATTTTGCTGTTTAAACTGATTGAGGTTGAAGGCAATGAGCTCAAAATCTTCCTCCAGATCGCCTCTTTGTTCCTCTTTGTAGGCTTCTGCGGCCGATAAGCTCGACCCGATTGCTGAGCGTACATTGTCGGAAAACCAGCCCTCCACCCCCAAAGAAAGTGTAAGAACCGCAAAAATCGCCACTATGACAGTGGGGATTAGCGCAACAATGGCAAAAACAGAAGAAAGGCGCATGTGAAGCCGCGAACCTGCGGATTTTGCACGGCGCGCGATAATGATCTTGGCGATGGAGCGCCCAACAAGCGATACAATCACAAGAAGATAGATTAGATCGGCAAGAAGCACGGCCTGCAACAGTTGCGGCTGCCCATTCCCGATGGCGCCTTGCGCGACGGCTACGGTCAGTATGACAAGAGCGGGTGCCGCCAGCACCAAGCCGACCGCAAGCGCGTTTTGCGCACGTGTTGAACGGCGAATACCGACTAAACGTTCCGACCAGATTTGACCTGCGGTTTGATCCACACCCTGTACCTGTTATTTTTTTGCCTCAGTGCTGTGGCAAAACTACATCATTTTACGGCTGCGTGTCACCTGTATATCAAGCTCTTTGATCTTTTTCCGCAAAGTATTGCGATTTATGCCAAGAATTTCGGCTGTTTTGATCTGATTTCCACGGGTCGCAGCAAGCGTGATCGCCAATAAGGGCAGCTCAACTTCCTTTAGAACACGTTGATACAAGCCCTCTGGTGGTAAATCAGCACCATGAAGATCAAACTGTCGTTGAATATGACGCTCAACCAACGCGGACAGATTTTCACCACTGGCAAATTCCTGCCGAGAGTGGTCTTTGGGAAGGCTTAGGAGTGCTTGGTCAACATCCTGTTCTGAAATTTCTTCCTCCGTGGATAATAAAACCAAATTTTTTAAAAAATTCTGAAGTTCGTGAAGATTGCCTTTCCAGACGTGCGTTTTCAAACGTTCGACTGCTTTAAGGGACATCGCCCGCGCGGGCAGGCCCTCTGCTTGAAAGCGTGTTAGGAAATGAGAGGCAAGCGCGCCCATATCGCCCAACCGATCACGAAGGGCAGGCATTTGGATCGAGACGACATTAAGGCGATAGAACAAATCCTCTCGAAACATGCCCTGATTGACCAATTCATCCAATCGCTGCTTGGTCGAAGAAATAAACCGGTATTTTCTGCTCTCCACAGATGGCATTCGCATCAAATCTAAGAGCATCAGCTGATTGGGCGGCGGCATTTCCCCAATTTCATCAAGATAAATTGTGCTACCGATAGGTGCTTGATCTGTGTCCGATATCCTACTTCCAGCCCCCGCCAATAGCGCTTCTAGATACTCTGGATGGCCCGTGGATGCATTCACTCGAACAAAATCATTCCCCCTGCGTGGGCCCAGATCATGCAGGGATTTGGCGAGCAGATCTTTGCCCGTCCCACTTTCGCCTGTTATCATAATCGCAAGATCGGTTTTCAGCACCCGTGCAAGGATGCGATAAACCTCTTGCATCAAGGGCGCCGAACCGACCAAGGGGAGGTTATCTTGTTCCGCATCGTCATTTCTTTGCGAACCCTCACTCTGCGATTGTGAGGCAAGTGCGTTGTTACATTTTGATAAAAGCTCTTTTAAGTCGAATGGCTTTGGCAGATAATCGTAGGCCCCTTTTTCTTCGGCTTTTATGGCTGTCATGACTGTATTTTGAGCGGAGATGATTATGACGGGTAAATCATCTCTTTTGCGTCGAATAGCAGGCAGGATTTCAAGCCCATCGCCATCTGGAAAATTCACGTCAGAGATCACAAGATCACCTTCACCTTCTTCTACCCAACGCCAAAGCGTATTTACGGACGCAGTTGAGCGCACCTTGCACCCTGCCCGGGTCAGCGCTTGTGTTAATACCGTGCGGATTGTCCGATCATCATCTGCAACAAGAATTGTGCCGTCCATATTAACCTCTTCCGTCGTGCGCCCATACAGGCAAGCGAATAGTGAATTTAGTGCCAGAACTGCTGGATTTGCATTCAATCAACCCGCCATGCGCCGCGATCGTTTTTGAAACGAAAGACAAGCCCAAGCCGGTGCCATTGGATTTTGATGACACAAATGGATCGAATATTTCGTCCAGCAAATTCTCTGGAACGCCTGGGCCGTTATCGATCACTTCAATCTGAAGGGGCAACGATATTGATTTGTTTCCACTCGCTGCAAATTTAACGCCCGAATTATACGCTGTCGTTAGCTTGATCAGGCCGCCCGACCCACCCATCGCCTCTGAAGCGTTCTTCAAAAGGTTCAGAAAAGCTTGCAACAGCTGATCTGCGTCGCCAGAGGCCTCTGGAATTGACGGATCATATTCTTTGACAAAATCACAATTCGAACCAAAACCAGCAGCAGCAGAACGTTCCGCTCGGTCCAAGATGTCGTGAATATTAACAGGCGCTGGTGCGACGGGCCGATCATCCGAAAAGACTTCGAAGCGATCTACAAGCTGTCCAATGCGTTTAGTTTCTTGATCAATCATTTCAGCGAGATCTGCCTCGTCCGGATTTGCATTCATCGAAAGAAGCTGTGCCGCCCCAGAAATTCCTGCCAAAGGATTTCGAATTTCATGAGCAAGCATCGAGGCCATTGCTGTGACAGAACGTGCGGCCGTTGCATGGGTCAGTGATTGATTCATCTTTTGTGCCACGCCTGTAGGGTGAGCAATCACCAAAACCTCGTCGAGTTTTTCATCCAAGAAGCGAATATGAATATCGCAAAAGAGCGGCTTCCGTTTGGCGGTGACAAGTTCAACGCCGTATTGTGTGAAAGAGCTTCGTTTTTCAAAAGATTGCCGAATGGTTTCAAGCAAAATTGAGTTTTCGCCGAAAAGCGTAGCTAGGTTTCGCCCAAGAAGTTGCTTTTCAGACTGTTGAACGATTTGTTCCGCTTGGGAGTTTGCCGATTTGATCAAATGCTTTCCGTCTAAAACAAACGCCGGAAACGGCAGGTTCATCCAAATCGTTTCGTGAAGGCCAGTCATGCTGCCGCACCCATTTCAGTTGGTAAATCGCGGATGAGTTGGCGAACCTTTTTCGTATCTTTCTCCGTTTGAATGCGCATACGAAATTCCGCAGACACATCGAAATCATCAAGATACCAACCAAGATGTTTTCGCGCCACCCGATTACCCAATTCAGCCCCGTAGAACGCAATCATCGCTTCATAATGCTGCTCGATCATGGCTTTTCTTGCCTCACCAACAGGCACCTGAGGCGGGTTGGTTCCGTAAAGCTCCGCTGCGATTTCGGCGAGTAGCCACGGCCGACCCTGCGCGCCGCGACCAACCATAACACCTGCTGCCCCCGACTGGTTAAGCGCAGTTTTAGCCGTTTTCACATCCGTGATATCGCCGTTGGCAATAACGGGGATTGTCACCGCGTTTACGACGTCACGGATCGCCTTCCAGTCTGCTTGACCTTTGTAAAATTGACATCGCGTGCGCCCATGAATGGTGATCATTTCAATTCCGGCCGCTTCTGCACGTTTCGCAACTTCAGGTGCATTCAACAGGTTGTCATCCCATCCCAAACGCGTTTTGAGCGTCACAGGTATATCGACGGCTTCGACAACCGCTTCGATCAGCTCAAGCGCAAAATCAGGCGTCTTTAAAAGTGCCGAACCTGACAAACCGTTTGTCACTTTCTTCGCAGGGCACCCCATATTTATATCAATAATCCGCGCCCCTTGATCGGCACATAGCTTCGCACATTCCGCCATCCAATAAGCATCGCGCCCGGCGATTTGGATCGAGGTGCTGTCTGCGCCAAACCCGAGTTCAGCCCGCGCCCGTGTCGACGGCCGAGCTTGCACCATTTCTTGGCTTGCAACCATTTCTGAAACAACCAATCCAGCCCCGAAAGACTGAACCAAATTCCGAAAGGGTAAATCCGTGATGCCCGCAAGCGGCGAGAGCAACACTGGTGGATCAATTGTACAATTTTTAAGCAATATTTGCGCCATGACCATTTATTGCGCATATTTTTCAACATACGGCAAGGCCAAAGCGGCGCATGTGAAAAAACAAGCGTTGTAGAGCCGGCTTACCAAGGGTAAGCGAGATTCATGACAAAGGTTTCTTGTATTCTTGTAGCTGCTGGCAGGGGAACCCGTGCAAATTCTAAAATCCCCAAGCAATACGCCCTGCTTCGCGAAATTCCCGTCATAACCCGAGCAATATCCAGCATTTTGCAAGAAAATAGAATTTCAGAAGTTATTCCCGTCATTCATGCAGATGATGCAGAGCTTTATGCTAAAGCCACTCAAGCGATAGAAGATGCACGATTGCGAGAGCCCGTCATCGGTGGAAGGTCGCGGACAGAAAGCGTTAAAAATGGGTTAGAGCAAGTCAAATGTCCCGTTACAATTGCCCATGATGCAGCGCGCCCTCTGTTGCCGCTAGGCGCCCTCTCGCGCCTCCTTGATGCCATCGATGTAAGCGACGCCGCCTTTCTCGCATTGCCCGTCACGGATGCGCTGTGGCGCGGTGAAAAGAAAGCAGAGATCTCTATCGAAAGACAAAACTTATGGCGCGCGCAGACGCCTCAAGCCTTTAAAACCGAGCTTCTTCGAAAAGCCTATGCAAATGGTGGTGAAGCCGCAGATGATGTCGCTATGGTACATAATGTCGGCATTGAAGCGACCCCAATTCTGGGATCAGAAGAAAACTTTAAAATTACCCATCCCGAAGATTTCGCGCGCGCCGAAGCTATGTTAGGAAACGCTATGGATATTCGCGTTGGCACAGGCTTTGATGTACATGCTTTTGAAGCTGGTGATCACGTTATCCTTAATGGCATTCGTATTCCTCACGCCCAAAGCCTTAAAGGGCATTCAGATGCAGATGTTGCGATGCATGCAATAACGGATGCGCTCTACGGTGCATTGGCCGATGGTGATATCGGACAACATTTTCCGCCATCTGAGACAAAATGGAAAGATGCGGCCTCTGACCTATTTTTGCGCCATGCTGCGGAGTTGGTTGCGACGCGGGGTTACTCTATTTCGCACATCGATTGCACAATCATTTGCGAGATGCCCAAAATCGGGCCTCACACCGTGGCAATGCGCGAAAACTTGGCGAGTATTACGGGCATCAGCGCTGATAGAATTTCAGTAAAAGCGACGACGAGTGAACAACTTGGCTTTACGGGACGCGGTGAAGGTATCGCCGCGCAAGCAACAGCGACTTTGGTGACCAAATGACCAGACTCATCGCGACATTCTTTTACACAGGGCTTCTACCCAAAGCGCCAGGAACATGGGGATCCGTTGCCGCGTGGTTATTCGCGGTCATTGGTTTTTGGCTCGGTTTACCAACGCAAATTCTGTTTTTATTGATCATAATCGTGACTTTTGTTGGCTGGTGGGCAACCGCGGTTGAAACACGGGGCTCCGACGATCACGACCCCTCTGAAATTGTTATCGACGAGGTGGCGGGGCAATGGATTGCGCTGCTTCCGCTTTATGCAATAGCCCGAGATCTTAATCTTATGGAACGGTTCCAAAGCGGGGCAAGCACCTTTCAGCACGCATTGAATTTAAACATTCTATTTTTTACCGCTTTCATCCTTTTCCGTATCTTCGATATCTTTAAACCCTGGCCTGTTAGCTGGGCAGACCGAATGGGTTCAGCCTTTGGGGTCATGTTAGATGACATTTTAGCCGGTCTTATGTCCTGGCTCCCCTATATCGCCTTTGTCGCGCTTATTTTGTGGTTTGATGGTTGAAGCTGCAGAAATATTAGCATTGGCGCGAAGCAAGGGCATGATGATCGCTACGGCTGAATCTTGCACTGGCGGGATGATTGCCGCAGGTCTGACCGAAATACCGGGAAGCTCAGATGTTTTTGAACGCGGCTTTGTGACCTATTCCAATGCCGCAAAAATTTCCATGCTTGGAGTAGACCCAAAGACATTAGATCGCTTTGGTGCAGTTTCCGAAGAAACCGCGGCTGAAATGGCGCAAGGTGCCCTTGCACATTCAGAAGCGGATATCGCTGTTTCAGTCACTGGCATTGCAGGCCCAGGTGGATCAGATCACAAACCCGAAGGCCGCGTGTGTTTTGGGCTCGCATCACGCGGGGAAACGTCAACCAAAACGATAGAATTTGGAGCGTTGGGAAGATCCCGAGTTCGTGAGGCAAGCATGGAAGAGGCGTTCGCCCTACTCTCAGCCCATTTAAAAAGCTAGTTACTCAATTGTGCGTTTCTTATGCATTTATGCTAATTATGCCTATTATTTAGCCATTCGAGTAATTGACCTCTCTTTTAACCCGCTTCGCTAACGACATCCCTCGGCGTTTCCTCAATTTCACTGTCAAAGAAGATTTGAGGAGATATTTCCATGAATGGAGCAGATACAGCTTGGATCATCGTTGCGACGGCACTGGTGCTCTTTATGACGCTGCCTGGCTTGGCGCTTTTCTATGGCGGCTTGGTGCGCGCCAGAAATGTGCTTTCAGTTTTTATGCAATGTTTTGCCATTGCCTGTCTGATGTCCGTGCTATGGCTTGCCGTTGGGTATTCCATTGCCTTTGGTGACGGAAACGCCTTTTGGGGCGGGTTAGGCAAAGCGTTCATGATCGGCATCGATGGAGATACGCTGTCTGGCACTATCCCAGAAATTCTCTTCTTCGCGTTTCAGATGACATTTGCCGTTATTACACCTGCCCTAATTATTGGCGCCTATGTAGAACGCATCAGCTTTGGGTTTGTTTTAACCTTCTCAGCTTTATGGATGCTGATTGTCTATGCCCCAGTTACCCATTGGATTTGGGGCGGCGGGCTTTTGGCTGGAGGCGAAGGCGCGCTGTTTGCAGAAGGTGTAAATGATTTCGCAGGCGGCATTGTGGTGCACGAAACAGCGGGACTTGCAGCCCTTGTGATTGCCTTCTTCCTTGGCGCACGGAAAAACAAAAATGTTCCTCCACATAATCCCGGATATGTGATGCTTGGCGCCTCTATGCTTTGGGTGGGTTGGTTCGGCTTTAATGGCGGCTCTGCTCTTGCAGCAGACGGAACAGCCGCGATGGCATTAACAGTTACACATATATCAGCGGCAACCGCTTCACTCACTTGGGCGCTTTACGAGCGCATTAAATACGGCAAAGCATCTTTGGTGGGTATGGTTACTGGTACCATTGCTGGTCTGGCTTCAATAACACCCGCATCAGGCTCTGTTGGGCCAATTGAAGCACTTCTCATCGGTGCTGTTGCCGGTGTTCTGTGTCAGGTTATGTGTGATGTGGTGAAATCCGCGATGAATATAGACGACACACTGGATGTGTTTGCTGTTCACGGTGTTGGCGGCATGTTCGGGATTGTTATGCTCGCCGTTCTTGGGCACGCAGACTGGACCGCGCAACTGGGCGGAATTGCGGTGGTTGGTGTTTATACCATCGCTCTCACCGTCATCATTGTGAAACTTGTCGCCGCGATCACCCCCTTGCGTGTTTCAAGCGAAGAGGAAATCGAAGGTTTGGATCGCACCTCTCATGGTGAACGCGCCTATGATATGGCGTCATAGATAAAGCTCTCTCCCTGAAATGGCCGCCCGCATGGGGCGGTCTCCTTCTTTAAAAAGCCTGCCAACTAAGAATCATTACCAGAAATCGGCGGCCGAACGAACTAGGAGAGCAAATTTACATATATAGAGCGTCACAGATTCAACCGTAGCAGACAAAAAACCATAAATTTGTGGCCAATAGATTTCATCAGCCACACATTTCTTACATAAATTTCTACAAAATTTGCATCTACTTGGATTTTCTAGAAGAATTGAGTTATCGGAACGAGATTTTGGAAGGGGCACATCAATGAGACTTGCAAGCATATTAAGTGTTGGCGCACTACTGGGCGCATCGTCCGCATATGCAGACACATTCGACCTGGGCGATGGGACAAATGTCGACATCTACGGGAGTCTGAAATTTACGCTAAATAGCATTGATGGAGATAAGTTTTACGTTTTCTCACCTGACGTGACAGCAAATGTGAATCTTGGATCTTTTGGAAGTAGCGGAAATTGGGGGATTAGTTTCGAAAGCGGTGGAAGCACTTTTGGCGACGGGGATTTTGTCCTACGCTCAATTGGTTTGTATGGATCAGTATATATCGACCACGCATTGGGGCGAACTTATATAGGTAAACCGAAATCATCATTTGCTATTTCAGAATATATCTTGGGTCATAGCCCACAGGACCTATTTTTAGGATACAACCTACCCACTTTAACTTCCCCAGATGGGTTCTTGGGGCAAATAAACAACGCAGTCCCACTGGGCGCATTTGGGATACGCCATGAATATGAATCAGGTAATTTTCGGGCATCTGCGTCTGTTCTACGTTCTGCGGGACTAAATTACACCGAATTTGGCCTGGCAGCGAGCTACGCGCTTCCATTTGGGAATATTTTTGCAGGTTACAGCCATCTGGATTTATCTTCAGGTTCCCAAAGTGCCTTTGGATTAGGATTTCATGGTGAATCTGGTCCGCTTTCCTATGGCCTAAGTTATAGTGAAACATATTCGAACTACGAAATTATTAGTGCTTTCTTGAACTACCAATTCAACCAACAATGGTCAGCCGAGGCCAACGTCTTAAGATATGACGTAGGTTTGGGCGAAACGATCTATTCGATTTCTGCGATCTACGCATTAAACCAAAGCGTAAATCTACGCGCATTTTATTCTCGCTCTAAGGATTCGGACTTCAATTCTTATGGGTTTGAAACAGCAGTAAGCTTCGGCAATCACTACACTGGTAAAAGTGGCGGCGGTGGCGTGAATGTTGACATAGCTGGTGACGTTCAGTTGGGTGTTGCAAATTTCGATCTAGGTTCAGGTTCCGAAAATATTTATACGTTGGCACCCAATACCGATGTTGCGATCTACTTCGATGAAGAAGGAAACACCAGCAGTGGTCCTTCCCTCGGTTTGAGCTTTGAAATTGATGGCGGCGCCATTACAGTAATTGATTCCACTGGATTTCGACAAGTTAATTACAACCCGTCTATTTTCTTCGACAATCAATTTGGTCGCACCTATGTAGGTAGCCCAGAAGACGCATTCGCGCGCGCTCAATATGTGACGGATCATGCACCGAACGGTTACTTCCGATTCATTCGTGAATTTCTGTTTTTCCCAAATAGCAGAATTGAGGCTCTCCAACGCACAACCAGTGCCAGTCTGTACGGCGTTCGGCATGATGGCGAAATCGGAAATCTGGACTATTCTGTTTCGATGCATGATGTGAATGGATCATTTTCATTTGAAACCGAATTTTCCGCTTCCGCATCATACGAGCTAGCAACGGCCAAATTCGGTGAATTAGAGCTTTTATTCGCACTGATGTTTGGCTTAAGCGATGGTTATATGCTGGGCGTTACAGGTGATATCAATCAATTCGGTTATGGCCTTTCACATCGAAGAGTCGAAAGTTCCACGCTGGCCTATAAGTCTACCGCTGGCTTCTTGAACTATCAGATAAACGACACATTTTCGACTGAGCTTTACGTAGAAAGATTTGATACACCCACTAGTGATGACACCTATCGCTCGCTCTCTGTGAGTGCCGAAATCGCGCCGGGTACTGATATTTCCATTTTTGGCGGCAAATTCGCCTCGGTCAACGAATACGGTATATCGATAATGCGCACTTTTTAGCTCTGGAGAATAATAAACCAGATAAAGGCGGCTTCGGCCGCCTTTTTATTTGTTTAGTATTTGATCCGTTTCGGCGATCAACCGTTTAACAATTCGATCTGTGGATTCTTCGCGCATCAAGCCTACGGCCATACCGGACCAAAGCGACATGGCCTCTGGATTTCCCGCCTTGGCCGACGCCGAGCGAAGTTTGCCAGTTGCGCCATTCATTAGCGGATAATCTGGCCAATCCTCAAGACCAGCAAATTCGCTTGAAAATTCATTGGTAATGGTACGGGCATTTCGCCCAGAAAAGGCTTGGGTATACATGGTATCATCGCCTGTGGATGCCAGCGCCTTGGCGCGATAGGTGGTGTCATAGGCGCTTTCTGGGCTTGCTAAAAATGCCGTCCCAATTTGCACGCCTTCTGCCCCCAACATCATTGCTGCGGCGATACCGCGCCCATCTGCAATTCCACCTGCCGCAATCACGGGAACAGACACTTCATCGACGATCCGAGGGACAAGCGCTATGGTTCCAGCCACTTGAGAAGCTCCGCGATCCAAAAACCATCCACTATGACCCCCTGCCTCATATCCTTGGGCGATGATCGCGTCAGCACCGTGATCTTCAAGCCAGCGCGCTTCGGCCTTCGAAGTGGCAGAGGACAAGACCACAATCCCCGCGTCTTTGATTTGGTGAACAAGATTTTCCGCTGGTAGTCCAAAATGGAAGCTCACAACTTTTGGAGACAGAGAAATTACCAATTCACAAAATTCTTCGTCGAACTTGAGATAGGGATCACTTGGCGCAGGTGGCTCCCCTGCCCCAATTTTATCATACCACGGCTTCAAGCGTTCCAAGCTACGCAAATCCGCCTCGCTATCGGGCTTGGGATCATCATGAACAAAAAAGTTCAAATTGATGGAACGGTTCGTCATGGAATTCATGTCCGCCACCGCTGTACGCAAAGCGTCAGGTGAAAGACCCGAACAACCATGTGAGCCCAACACCCCTGCATTGGCAGCTACTGCCACCATTTTTGGAGTCGTTGCTCCTGCCATCGGCGCCTGAATAATTGGGTAGGTGATGTCCAGCAGATCGGTTAATCGGGTATTTGGCCACAAATTTTTCATGAAGTTCCTTTGCCATAAAGCTGCTGTGCACGGGTTTCATATGCAGATACTACCCGTTCCATCGCCTCAGAAAAAACAAGTCCCATGGTTTTTTGTAAGATGAAGTTCTTAAATTCAAACTCCACAAAAAATTTAACGATTGTTCC
Source organism: uncultured Neptunicoccus sp. (assembly GCA_964599255.1). Taxonomy (GTDB): domain Bacteria; phylum Pseudomonadota; class Alphaproteobacteria; order Rhodobacterales; family Rhodobacteraceae; genus Amylibacter. The sequence goes on from CAZRFT010000114.1 coordinate 12,586, forward strand.
GCCTTCGGCTTCCTCAAAATCCCATTGGTTGGACAGATATTTAAACGGTCCATCAAGATAACTTACATCGATCCGATTTTCATTTGGTTTCAAAACGACCCGCGAGCCAAAACGTTCCCGGAACACTTTGAAGGCAACGACCATATCGGCATCAATCACCTCTGAAGCGGCTTCACAAACTCGGTTTCGGATGCGAATGGATTGAACCCAAGGGATAAATTCAGGATAGCGCTCAATATTCGAGACCATCTTGAACATCTGATCCGGCGTATAAGGCATAAATTTTATATCGCGATGTGTCGTCATCTTGAGATTTCTATAGACCATCCACGCATCGGGAACAGCGATAAACTTGACGCAGTTGTGCCAATTTATTCGCTCGCGTAAGAAAGTGGAATGAATATACGTTGGCTTCTTCGTGCTAAAAGATTGGCAGATAACCCACCCTCTTGGAAACGGGTGAAGTTTATCCTGTTTATTTTGGCATTATGTTTAGCGCTTTTTGCCTATGAATGGCTATTTGGCTGGCCGGATTGGTTGACGGTCAACCGGCATGGGCATCGAGTGCCACGTTTTTAGGCTTCGCCCAATTTATCAAGCCGTGCTTGGCGGAGCCGTTTGAAATCGTCACCGGCGTGATAGCTTGAACGTGTGAGCGGGGTAGCTGAGACCATCAAGAAACCTTTGCCCCAAGCCGCTTTTTCATAATCGGCAAATTCCTCGGGCGTTACAAAACGATCTACGCGGTGGTGCTTAACAGTGGGTTGCAGATATTGCCCAATCGTTAGGAAATCGACATCTGCAGCTCGCATGTCATCCATGATTTGCAAAACGGCTTGGCGATCTTCACCGAGCCCAACCATTATTCCAGATTTGGTGAACATGGTTGGATCCAGCTCTTTGACACGCTGAAGCAGCCTTAGCGAATGGAAATAGCGCGCGCCTGGGCGCACCTCTGGATAGAGGCCCGGTACCGTTTCTAGATTATGGTTGAACACGTCTGGGCGCGCCTCAACAACCGTTTCCAATACCGATGGATCACAGCGAAGGAAATCTGGTGTCAAAATCTCAATCGTTGTCTCTGGGCTTTGCTTGCGAATGGCGCGAATGGTTTGGGCAAAATGCTCTGCCCCGCCATCCTCAACATCATCTCGATCCACTGAGGTCACAACGACATGAGCAAGACCAAGCTTTTTCACCGCCGCCGCCACGCGGCCCGGCTCAAACACATCTAGTGCTTCAAGGGGTTTGCCCGTGGCAATATTGCAGAAAGTACAGGCACGCGTGCACACATCGCCCATGATCATCATGGTGGCATGGCCTTGCGCCCAGCATTCGCCGACATTGGGGCATCCTGCCTCTTCACAGACCGTTACAAGATTATTCTCCCGCATGATGTCACGCGTTTTCCTGTACCCTTCTGACACAGGCGCTTTTACGCGGATCCAATCGGGCTTTCGCGAGATCGGGTTATCGGGTTTATGCGCTTTTTCTGGATGGCGCTGGGAGGGAATTTTGATGTCACGTGTCATCAGGCTTTATATGGATAATTTCTAACCTAATGCCAAGAGCAAGAGCATCAATTTATCCATTCGAAGCATTTCAGACTTTCCTTTTATTAGAACGATTCTAAAATCTGTTTTCAGAATCATCCAGCTGCCGAGACGCAGCATCAACTCAATAGGAGAGTCTTTCCATGGACGGCGCCGATGCACCACAGGGCCAATGCCCGGTAATCCACTCAACAAACAAACTTCGCGGAAATAAGGACTGGTGGCCGAACCAGCTTAACATCGATATTCTTCACCAGAATAACCCATCAGGAAATCCGATGGATGAGGGATTCAGCTATGCCGAGGCATTTAAAAAGCTGGACCTTAAAGCACTAAAACAAGACCTCTATGACTTGATGACGGATAGCCAAGATTGGTGGCCTGCGGATTATGGTCACTACGGACCGTTCTTTATCCGTATGGCTTGGCATTCCGCAGGTACCTATCGTACCGCTGACGGTCGCGGTGGCGCCCGATCTGGAACACAGCGCTTTGCCCCCCTGAATTCATGGCCAGACAACGGTAATTTGGACAAGGCGCGTCGTTTGCTTTGGCCGATTAAACAGAAATACGGAAATTCAATTTCTTGGGCTGATCTAATGATCTTGGCAGGCAACTGCGCGCTTGAATCCATGGGTTTCAAAACCTTCGGCTTTGGTGGCGGTCGTGAAGATGTGTGGGAACCCGAAAAAGATATTTACTGGGGCAAAGAAACGGAATGGCTAGAGCCATCTGGTGGTGCCAATAGTCGCTATAGTGGTGAACGTGAACTAGAAAATCCGCTCGCTGCGGTTCAAATGGGATTGATCTATGTCAATCCAGAAGGTCCCGATGGGAACCCTGATCCTGTTGCATCTGGTCGCGATATTCGGGAAACATTTGGGCGCATGGCCATGAATGACGAAGAAACCGTTGCTCTTGTGGCTGGCGGTCACACGTTTGGCAAAGCGCATGGTGCTGGTGACCCAGGTCTTGTTGGTGCGGAACCAGAAGCCGCCAGCATGGCTGAACAGGGCTTCGGTTGGACCAATTCTCATGGCTCTGGCAAAGGCGTGGACACAACCACATCAGGCATTGAGGGCCCCTGGACACATACGCCCACCAGTTGGGATATGTCATATTTCGATGCCCTATTTGGCTACGAATGGGCACTGACAAAATCACCCGCTGGTGCGAATATTTGGCACGCGGTTGATTTGAAAGATGAAGATCACGCCCCAGAAGTGGATGGTTCTGGCAAAAAAGTACCATTGATGATGACGACAGCGGACATGGCCATGCGGATGGATCCGATCTATGGTCCAATTTCCAAACGCTTCCACGAAAACCCTGAAGAATTTGCAAATGCTTTCGCGCGAGCTTGGTTTAAGCTGACGCACCGCGATATGGGCCCAAAAGGCCATTATTTGGGAGATGAGGTTCCAGCGGAGGATTTGATCTGGCAAGATCCTATTCCGGCTGCGGGCCACACACCCAATGAGGCAGAGGCGAAAACGCTTAAAGACGACATTCTAGCAACGGGTTTATCGGTTTCTGATCTTGCTTTTGTCGCGTGGGCATCTGCATCAAGCTATCGCGGCTCCGACAAGCGCGGCGGCGCAAATGGGGCACGCATTCGCCTTGCACCCCAAAAGGACTGGGAAGCGAACGAACCCACGCGCCTCGCCAAAGTTCTTGAGGCTTTAGAAGGTGTGAAGGCCGCGTTTGGGAAAGACGTCTCTATGGCGGATTTGATTGTTCTTGCCGGCAATGCCGCCGTCGAAAAAGCGGCCGCTGATGCTGGACACAAAGTCACCGTGCCTTTCAAGGGCGGTCGGGGTGATGCGACGGAAGCACAAACTGACGCTGAGAGCTTTGAACCAATGGAACCCCAGGCAGATGGTTTCCGTAATTTCCAATCCAAGCAGTTTAGCGTTCCTGCCGAGCATTTGTTGGTGGACCGTGCGCAATTGCTGGAACTATCAGCGCCTGAACTGACCGTATTGGTTGGCGGCCTTCGTGCTATGGGCGTTTCTGCAGGTGGTGCAAGCCACGGCATCCTAACCGACAATCCTGGTCAGTTGACGAATGATTTCTTCGTAAACTTGCTTGATATGGCAACCGAATGGAAGGCAAGCGACGATGCACAAACTCTGTTTGAGGGTGTCGATCGCGCAACGGGTTCCAAGAAATGGACAGGAACACGCGCAGATCTAGTGTTTGGATCAAACTCGATCCTTCGCGCCCATGCCGAAGTGTATGCACAAAGCGATGCAGGCGAAAAATTCGTCTCTGATTTCGTTGCAGCTTGGGCAAAGGTAATTGACCTTGATCGCGCTGGATAAACCTAGTCGCACCAATTAATACGACAGAGCCATCCCATTTCTTGGGGTGGCTCTTTTTCTTTGGCTAAGCTACTTAAATCTAATGGAATACACAGCCGAAACACTAGCTGAACACAAAGGCCGCGAGCATCATATCTCTGCCGCGGCTGAATTTATCAAACAAATCATTTATGGCGGCAATGATGGGATTGTCACCACATTCGCCGTAGTTGCGGGATTTGCTGGCGCTGGTGCTGAGGGGGCTGCGACAGTTGGCGGTGTCGCCGTGCTTCTTTTCGGATTGGCAAACCTATTTGCCGATGGCGCCGCGATGGGATTAGGGGAGTTTCTTTCTGCACGCTCAGAACAGGACCTCTATCATTCAGTGCGCAAGAAGGAGTTGCACGAAATCAAGCATAACCCAGAGATGGAAAAACTTGAAGCAATTGAGATCATGCGCGATCGGGGGTATTCAGAAGAGGACGCAAAAACAGTCGTTGAGATTATGGAGAAATATCCAAATCACTACGCCGATTTTATGATGGCTTACGAAATTCAAATGGCCGACCCAGATGGCGAAAACCCAGCCTTGAATGGAATTGCTACCTTCTTTGCATTCATCGTTTTTGGCGCAATTCCGCTTTTCCCCTATTTTTTCCTTGCCCCAAATAGCGCCACATTTCATTTATCCATTGCTGCAACTTTCACTGCATTGGTGCTCTTGGGAATATTACGCTATCTGGTTGTCCGAAATTCAATTATCCGCGCGGTGGGGGAAACTGTGCTGGTCGGCGGCGTCTGCGCAATAGTTGCTTATTCGGTTGGTCTGCTTTTCGCTTAACCCACTAACGACATCCCATCAAATATGGATCGCTTTCCCATATGCTTGCAACACAGATTCATGCATCATTTCTGACAAAGTCGGATGCGGGAAGACCGTGTGCATCAAATCGGCCTCCGTTGTTTCAAGCTGACGACCGACGACATAACCTTGGA
>CAZRFT010000115.1:0-8836 GCA_964599255.1 uncultured Neptunicoccus sp.
ACACGGCTGTCCTTCGCGCTCGCGGGGCGCACAAGCTGAAGATAGTCGATGATCAAGCAATCAAGCCCATGCGTTCGCTTTAAGCGGCGGGCACGTGCGGCAAGCTGACTGATCGGCAGGGCCGCGGTGTCATCAATATAAAGGGGCGCGTTTTCAAGCCGTTTGGCGGCTTCTACGAAACGCCGAAACTCGTCTTCGGTCATATCGCCAGAGCGAATTTGGTTTGAGGGGATCTCTGCTTGTTCAGAAAGAATTCGCCCTGCAAGCTGTTCCGCCGACATCTCAAGTGAAAAGAATCCAACAACGCCGCCATCAACCGCACCTTCACTGCCATCGGGTTTCTGACCTTGCTTGAATTTCTTCGCGATGTTGAAAGCAATATTGGTCGCAAGCGCTGTTTTCCCCATCGACGGGCGGCCAGCAAGAATAAGCAAATCTGATTTGTGAAGCCCGCCAAGTTTTTTATCGAGATCATCAAGGCCAGTTGCTATACCTGCCAAACCCCCATCACGTTGATAGGCAGCATTGGCAACATTCACAGCGTCAGTCACCGCTTTTAGAAAACTTTGAAATCCTTGATCAACTTGGCCCTGTTCCGAAAGTTGGTAGAGGCGTTGTTCGGCCTCCACAATTTGCTCAGACGGTTCAGATCCCAGATCAACGGATGATGCTTTGTCCGAAATCTCTTCCCCGATTGTCATCAGGTCACGGCGAATGGCCATGTCATAAATCATCTGGGCATAGTCACGCGCAGCAAAGACCGAAACGGCGCCACCCGCCAACCGCGCAAGATAGGCTGGACCACCAAGTTCGGCGAGCCCATCGTCATCTTCCATGAACGCTTTGATCGTAACGGGTGAGGCGAGCGCGTTCTTCTGTATGCGGCTGGCAATTGTTTCAAAGATGCGCTGATGCACGGGATCAAAGAAATGATGTTCGCGCACGGTGGCAGCGATTTTGTCATACACATCATTATTGACGAGAAGGGCGCCAAGCAGAGCCTGTTCGGCTTCGATGTTATGCGGCAGCGCACGTGATTCTGTTTCAGCGTTGCCTAAGGCGCTAATCTTATTCACTAATTTTCCCCGCTCGAAATTTGGTTCCCAGTATAGGCAATCACTATGCCAGAATTAGGGCAGCAAATCTATCTTGGTAACTATGTGGATAAGCTGTGGGGGATCACTCTACGGCCCAAAGTAATGGAAACCCAGGATCGAAAACAGTCACATTCCCTTCTGTGTATGGGATGTGAGTAGGGTAGGAAACGGGCGCGTCTTGTTTGGTCAACGTGATCTTTTCCGCATTGGGTTGCAGGCCGTAATGCGCAGGACCATTTAGAGAGGTGAAAGCCTCAAGCTTATCAAGTGCGCCGGCGTTATCAAAAACATGAGCAAGGCAAGACATCGTATTAGTAGCCGTGAAACAACCCGCACAACCGCAGGCACTTTCCTTTGCCCCATCTTCATGCGGCGCAGAGTCCGTGCCCAAAAAGAAACAGGCATCACCACTGGTTGCCGCATCGACCAAGGCTTCTCGATGCAACTCGCGCTTTGCAACAGGCAGACAATAATAATGCGGGCGAATGCCGCCTGACAAAATATGGTTTCTATTTATGATCAGATGATGCGTTGTGATGGAAGCCGCCAATAGATCGCCGCCGCTTCGCGCATAATCAGCGCCCTGTTTGGTTGTGATATGTTCCATCGTCACCTTGAGTTTAGGCAGTCTTTGGCGCAATGGATCGAGAATAGTGTCGATGAAAACCGCCTCTCGGTCGAAAATGTCGACATCACTATCAGTGACTTCACCATGCACACAAAGCGGGCAACCTATTTCCGCCATGCGTTCCAACACAGGCAGAACTTTGTCGATAGAAGTGACCCCACTATCCGAATTTGTCGTCGCCCCTTTGGGGTAGAGTTTGACGGCCGTGATCAACCCGCTTTCAAAAGCGGTAGCTACGTCATCCGCCTCGGTCTTGTCAGTCAGGTAAAGCGTCATCAGCGGCTTAAATGATGCACCCTCGGGCAGCGCGCCTAAGATGCGATCCCGATATCCATCTGCATCGCTTGACGTCACCACTGGTGGCACAAGATTTGGCATGATAATAGCACGCCCAAAATGCCGCGCGGTTTCGGGCAGGACGGCTTTTAACATCTCGCCATCGCGAAGATGCAAATGCCAATCATCGGGGCGGGTAATTGTCAGGCTTTTGCTCATGGCTCTTTGCTAATGTCAGATGCGTAAGGATTCCAGTCGCTTCTGCTTGGACAAAGAAAATTTTTTGGCCTATAGGGGGTGTATTCTCAGGGCGGGGTGTAATTCCCCACCGGCGGTGATAGTCCGCGAGCGACCCAAAGGGGTGTCAGCAGATCTGGCGAAATTCCAGAACCGACGGTCAAAGTCCGGATGAAAGAGAATTGTTGAATTGCAGGACGTAGTTCAGCGAAGACGCTCTGGGGCTTTTGTTAAAGAAACAAATGGAGGCTCCAAAATGACAAAACCCCTAAATATCGCTTATGTGAAAGCGCGTTGGCACGCGGAAATCGTTGATCAAACCCAAAAGGGATTTGAGGCGGAAATGGCGGAACAGAAAGCCAATGTATCCATCGAAGAGGTGCATGTGCCAGGTGCATTGGAAATGCCGATGGTTGCCAAAAAACTTGCACAAACTGGAAAATATGACGGCGTGGTCTGTGCCGCACTTGTTGTGAACGGTGGGATTTACCGCCACGATTTTGTGGCATCCGCAGTTGTGGATGGAATTGTACGCGCTGGTATGGACACGGGCGTGCCGGTCTATTCGGTTTCATTGACTCCGCATGAGTTCCAAGAAACCCCTGAACATATCGGGTTCTACAAGGAACATTTCGTCAAAAAGGGCCGCGAAGCAGCGCGCGCTGTTTTGATGATGGCCGAGCTAGATATTTAAAAAATTATCGCGAAAGAAGCGGAAGAATTTCCGCTTCTAGTATCGCCGTTGTCACTGGACCCGCATGGCGAAAAAGAATGACGCCATCTGGGTCCAGAACAAATGTCTCTGGCACCCCGTAAACGCCCCATTCAATTGCATTGCGCCCCGCATCTTGGCCGATTGCGGTATAGGGATCGCCCAGTTCCTTTAGAAAGGCCAAGGCGGCGGGCGCCTGGTCTTTGTAGTTCAGACCGTAAACAGGAAAGCCCAAATCGGCGATTGCTTGGATATTGGGATGCTCTGCGCGGCAGGGCACGCACCAACTGGCAAAAACATTCACAACTTTAAGGCCAGGTTGGAAAAGATCGCCATGTTTGAAAAGTGGCTTTTCGCCCAAGGCCGTCAATTCAATGGCTGGCGCCGTGCGACCGATCATTTCAGAAGGTAGAGCATTTGGGTTTTCTCGATTTAAACCCACAAACAGCATAGCAGCGATTGCAAAGAAAATTACTGGAACAGCGAAGATGGCAATGCGCATTATTTTTCTTCCACATCAAGGCGCTGTTTCGCGCGATTGGCTTGAATGATGCTAAGAACGATGATGCCCGCCAGCAATCCAATGCCAAGCCCGTAAGCTAGTAAAACGTCAAATGCGTATTTATCTAAACCCAGCATCTAACCACCCTGTCTTTGCAAGGCCGCAAGGCGGCGCAGGCGAATTTCTGTCCGAGTTCGCAGCAAAGTAAGTGTTATGAAAAGCAGAACAAATCCCGCCATCGATAATAATAGCGGAAAGAAAAACACGTCATCAACGGATCGATTGCCTGTTGCCAGCGGGACTGATGTGCCCTGATGAAGTCCTTGGCTCCAGAATTGAACGGCATATCGGGACAAGAGTGCAAAAACAGAACCAACCATACAAAGGATCGCCGTTAGGTCTGCGGCCAAATCGCTGTCTTCGATAGCTTCCCACAATGCAATATAGCCGAAATAAAAAATCAAAAGTATCATGAAACTGGTCAATCGCGGATCCCACGCCCAATAGGTGCCCCACATAGGTTTACCCCAAACGGCCCCCGTTACCATCGCAATAAGCGTAAAGGTTACCCCTATCGGTGCGGCCGCTTTCGCGGCAAGCGCACTGACATGATGCCGGCGAATAAGCCAAATCAATGAAGCAACCAGCATCATGATCCAAGCATTAATGGCCATCATGGCCGCAGGTACATGAAGGTATATAATTTTTACTGTCGAGCCCTGTTTGTAGTCGTCAGGGGTAAAGAAAAATCCCCAAACCAAACCACCAAGCAAAGATATAAGTGTTAGGATCCAAAGCACGGGCATCAGCTTCGAGCTTGCGCTCATAAATTTCGCCGGATTTGCGTATTGCCAAAAAGATGCCATCGGTTTTCCTTTGAGCGCTGAGTTACCGCAATCCAGCGCGAAGTGCCAGAGCCGTGACAAGGGGTAGCAAGGCAATGCTTAGCAGTGAAATAACAAAAACGAGGGCGAGCATCTGAGCGTGATCTGGGTGAATAACAGCTTGAACGCCGAAGAGCAGCGTGGGGATAAAAAGCGGCAAAACCAAAAGGGAGAGCAATAACCCGCCGCGCTTTATGCTCAGGGTAAGTGCGGCACCAAAGGTACCAATGAAAGATAAGGCAGGCGTGCCCAAAAGCAGCGCTGTGGATAGCCAGAAATATTGGCTGCTTGGTAAGAAAAGCAAAAATCCCAAGGGCAGGGATGCGATAGCTAGGGGCAGCCCGGTGGTCAGCCAATGCGCAAGCGCTTTAGCAAATATCAAGTTTGGCAAAGGAAGGGGGGCAGTGGCGAGCGCATCTAAACTTCCATCCTCAAAATCCAATTGGAAAATTCGCTCCAGCGAAAGAAGCGTGGAAAGAAGTGCGCCGATCCACAGCATCCCTGGCGCTATCTTTGAAAGCGTTTCTGGGGCCGGGCCAATGCCAAAAGGGGCAAAAATCGTCAGTACCAAGAAAAAGGCGAGCGTCAAAAACACCCCCCCACCTTGGCGCAGACCTAATGCAATATCACGTTTGATTAGTGCCCACATTGGCTAGATCACCCCTTCCAGAAAAGGGTCAGAGGATTGCGAAGCTTTAGGTGCAAATCTGACCAACTCCAAAATCTTTGCCTTGGGCAATGACACGTCTTGATGGGAAGAAAGGATAACAATACCACCATTTTTTCGATGCGCCGCAATCGCTCGTTCAACATTTTTGACGACACCAGCGTCCAAACTGTTTAGGGGTTCGTCTAAAAGCCAGATATTGGCGTTCGACAACAATACACGCGCCAATCCAACCCGCCGTTTTTGACCAGCAGACAGATCCTTCGCGTGCTTTTTCCAAATTGTATTTAAATCCAAGGGCGCAAGTTTGGCGGGATCCAAATTCTGACCGTAAATTGAAGCCCAAAAGGCTAAGTTTTCTTCGACTGTCATCTGGAGTTTGACCGCATCAAGATGACTTGAAAAAACAACGTCGCTTTGGTCGCAAGCCACTGATCCCGAATAGGGTGGCAACAAGCCCGCTAAACATCGCATCAGCGTGGTTTTTCCAGACCCGTTTGGCCCCAGTAAGCGGACAGCCATACCAGGTTTGGCCGCAAAATTCAGGTCGGACAAAACAATCCGACCGCCGCGCGCAATGCTAAGATTTTCGACCTTGATCACCATGATGGATGCGATACCCAAGCGAACACAATTTGAAAAGGCTTAGTGATTTTCAAACCCCATCAGACAATTGACTGTATTGGTGCCGATTTCTTCAACAGCGTAGCCGCCTTCCATGACAAAAACAGTGGGCAGTTTAAGACCAGCCAGCCGTTTACCCATGTCCAAGAAATCCTCGCTTTCAAGTTTGAAAGAGCTGATGGGGTCGTTTTTGAATGTGTCCACACCAAGGGAAACAACAAGCGCATCAGCGCCGAAGGCGGCAATTTTGTCTTTCGCTTGATCTAGCCCCTCAGCCCAGACCGCGTAAGAGGTTCCGGGCCTAAAGGGTAAATTGAGGTTTGAGCCTTCGCCAGGTCCCGCCCCGATTTCATCAGCGTATCCTAGATAATATGGAAACTCATCTTCGGGATGACCGTGTAGGGAGGCAAAGAATACATCCTCGCGATCATAGTATATTGCTTGCGTGCCATTCCCGTGATGGAAATCGACATCCAAAATTGCCACACGCGCGGCACCTGATCGTTGTAAGGTTTCGGCTGCCACAGCGGCATTATTGATAAAGCAATATCCCCCAAATTGGTTTTTGCTGGCGTGATGTCCCGGTGGGCGACACAAGGCAAATGCGCAATCCTCTCCATTCGCCACCAGCTGTGATGCATCTTGCGCAGTCGCCGCCGAGCCAAGGGCGGCATCCCAAGTTGTTTTTGTGATCGAGGTTTCGATGGCGAGTGTATAATATCCGACTTTTCCCACAATGTCTTTGGGTGGGCGATTCAAATGAGTGCTTCGCGATGGGAAGATATTCGCAATTACCTCGCCCGCTTGCCCGTCTGCTTCCCATTCTGAAAATGCTGTTTCTAAAAAAGTGATGTAGTCGAGATCATGCACGGCACGGATCAATTCCATATCGGCTTTGCCCGCGGGAATTGTGGCATCGAATTTTTGCTGCTCCAGAGCATCCATAATATATTCAACGCGCTGGGGCTTTTCATATGGTGGGACAAAGACACCGCCGTCTAACTCCCCTTTGGGTTGGTGAAGATGGTGCTGGGTGTTTAGGATTGTTTTCATGGGCTCACTCAAATTCGGAGCGTTATCTCATGCAAGGGTTAATTCAGCATACAATTGCATACCCTTTTGACCTTGCGCGACTCAACCCACTGATTTAGAGGGAGCGCAAATCCTTTAGCGAGATAAGAAAGAGATTCCAATGACAGTTCAAGTCGGCACGGACACCAGTAAAACACGTAAAACACTGAGCGTCGGTAGCACCTCAATTGATTATTATTCCATCCCAGCAGCTCAAGAAGCTGGAATGGGTGATTTTTCCTCTCTGCCGGCCTCGTTGAAAGTGGTTCTCGAAAACATGCTACGTTTCGAAGATAACGGACGCACGGTTTCAGTTGATGATATCAAAGCGTTCGCGGAATGGGGCGCTAAGGGTGGTAAAAATCCTAAAGAGATCGCCTATCGCCCAGCAAGGATTTTGTTGCAAGATTTCACTGGTGTGCCCGCGGTTGTTGATTTGGCGGCCATGCGCGACGGCATTGTGGCCCTGGGCGGTGATGCAGAACAGATCAACCCATTGAACCCTGTTGATCTTGTCATCGACCACTCTGTCATGATTGATCATTTCGGTAACCCACGCGCATTCCAAATGAATGTGGATCGCGAATATGAACGCAACCTAGAGCGGTATACGTTCCTAAAATGGGGTCAGAAAGCGTTTGATAACTTCCGCGTTGTGCCCCCAGGCACGGGCATCTGTCACCAGGTGAACCTTGAATATTTGGCGCAAACTGTTTGGACCGACAATGACCAAAACGGCGTCGAAATTGCATACCCAGACACATTGGTTGGTACCGACTCGCATACCACGATGGTAAACGGCGCGGCTGTCCTTGGTTGGGGCGTTGGTGGTATCGAGGCGGAAGCCGCGATGCTGGGTCAGCCAATTTCTATGTTGATCCCAGAAGTTATCGGTTTCGAGCTGACCGGTGAAATGATGGAAGGCACAACAGGAACGGACCTTGTTCTTAAAGTTGTTGAAATGCTGCGCGAGAAGGGCGTGGTTGGCAAATTCGTTGAATTCTATGGCGCAGGGCTGGACAACCTACCGCTTGCGGATCGTGCAACGATTGCAAACATGGCGCCTGAATATGGCGCAACTTGCGGCTTCTTCCCGATCGACGGGGAAACGTTACGCTATCTTCGCCAAACAGGTCGCGACGAAGATCGCATCGCGCTTGTCGAAGCCTATGCGAAGGAAAACGGGTTTTGGCGCGGTGATGACTACGCACCCGTTTACACAGACACTTTGCATCTTGATATGGGCACAATTGTACCAGCGATTTCAGGCCCCAAACGCCCACAAGATTTCGTTGCTTTGACATCTTCAAAAGCAGCGTTTGCTAAAGAAATGGAAGAAACATTCAAACGCCCAATGGATAAATCCGTGGCTGTCGAAGGCGAAGACTACGCGATGTCTTCAGGTAAAGTTGTGATTGCCTCAATTACGTCTTGTACCAACACGTCTAACCCATATGTCATGATTGGCGCTGGTTTGGTTGCACGTAAAGCAAATGAGCTGGGCCTAAATCGGAAGCCTTGGGTTAAAACCTCTCTTGCACCTGGTTCCCAAGTTGTGACCGAGTATCTGGAAGCGGCAGGATTGCAGGACGATCTTGATGCTATCGGGTTTAACTTGGTGGGCTATGGCTGTACGACCTGTATCGGTAACTCAGGACCGCTTCAGCCCGAAATTTCCAAAGCCATTAACGAAGGTGATTTGGTCGCCACGGCTGTGCTTTCTGGTAACCGAAATTTTGAAGGGCGTATTTCCCCTGACGTTCGTGCGAACTATCTCGCGTCTCCACCATTGGTGGTGGCATACGCTTTGGCGGGCGACATGAATATCGATCTGACGTCTGAGCCATTGGGTCAGGACAAGGATGGCAATGATGTCTACCTGAAAGATATTTGGCCGACATCTAAAGAGGTTGCCGATCTCGTTCAGAAGACAGTGACACGCGAGGCATTCCAGTCGAAATATGCGGATGTCTTTAAAGGGGACGAAATGTGGCAATCTGTGGAAACCACGGATGCAAAAACCTATGATTGGCCGGCCGCATCAACTTACGTTCAAAACCCACCTTATTTCCAAGATATGGGGGCAGAGCCAGGCTCGATTTCGAACGTCGAAGGCGCAAAGGTTTTGGCGATCTTGG
>CAZRFT010000116.1:0-4377 GCA_964599255.1 uncultured Neptunicoccus sp.
ATCGGGCGATGAAACAACGATTTTTCCGTGATCGGCTCCACGCTGCCTCCATATTTCCAGAACATTGAATTCAAACAGATTTCTTGCGACGGAATTTTCCGCGCCGTGCGTTGTACTTATTGTTTAAAAAGGACAGTGACATGAAAACTTTGACGACAGTAACTTTGGCGGTGGGTGCGCTTGCTTTGGGTGGTGGTATTTATGCCGCGAACAACCTTGTACAGATGAGCTCAAGCGGCGGACAAACTTGCATCAGTTCCAACGGCACGCCCAATCACTCGATTGGCCAATTCCCCAACAAAGGAAATCCAAATCGCTTTAAGGCCCAAGATCAAAAATATTGCTTTGATGCGACCCCACGCAAAACAGCGACAAAATCATACGCTCCGATTTCTGGGGTGACTGTTACAGGCATTCCCATTCGACCAGGCACGGCGGATTGGTACGATGCTTCCAGCCCGCGCGGGCATAGCCGCGATCGTTCCTCTGGTTGGAACTTGGATGGCATGGCACCTGGTAACCCGCTTGGCTTGGACAAAAATAATGCCCATGTCGATAACCGCGGGTTGTATCATTACCATGGGATGCCGGCAGCGCTTATTAACATTAACGGCAGCACATTGATGGCTTATGCGGCCGATGGGCATGAAATTCATTATGTCGGTTCGGACGCGCAAAGCTCTTGGCAATTGAAACCAGGCGAACGCCCAACCGCGCCATATGGGTCCTATGATGGCAGCTTTAATGAAGATTTTGAATTTGTTGCAGGTAGCGGAAATTTGGATGAATGCAACGGTGGCACAATCAATGGAAAATATGTTTATTTCGCCACTGACAGTTTTCCCTTTTACCCACGGTGTTTCTGGGGCGAGGTTTCTAGCGATTTCAAACCCAAAGGTGGTGGCGGGGACCGGTTAGATCGTGATGGGTCGCGCCGCGGCGACCGCAAAGGCCGCCGTCCCTTATTTGGGATTTTCTAAACCCTTGGCACTTGGGGTCGATTTGTCATAAGACCATCCAAAACAAGGTAGGCTTATGACCATCGATCCCGTTGCATTGTCGCAAGAGCTTGTGCGCTGCGCTTCCGTTACCCCAAAGGAAGGTGGCGCGCTTGTCCTTTTGGAAAAGCTCTTGTCGCAATATGGATTTAGTTGCACGCGCGTGGATCGTGGGGAGGTTTCAAACCTGTTCGCGCGCTGGGGATCCGGCAAAACGCTGGGGTTCAACGGGCATACAGATGTTGTTCCTGTGGGCGACCCGGCCGATTGGACCCATGATCCTTTTAGGGCCACGATCAACGATGGAAAGCTTTATGGCCGCGGATCGTCAGATATGAAATCTGGCGTTGCGGCCTTCGCTGCTGCGGCCATTGATTTTGTGCAAACGACACCCCCTGATGGGTCCATTGTTTTGGCAATCACAGGTGATGAAGAGGGCGTCGCCACCGATGGCACCACCGCTATTCTTGATTGGATGAATGACGCAGGCGAGAAAATTGACCACTGCATCGTGGGCGAGCCGACATGCCCCAATGAAATGGGCGAGATGATGAAAATCGGGCGGCGCGGATCCATGACGGCCTATATCACCGCACAAGGGGTGCAGGGACATTCAGCCTATCCCCATCGCGCAAAAAATCCTGTCACCGCCTTGGCGAGTTTTGTTCATGGGCTAGCAAGTCACACACTTGATGAGGGCACAGATCATTTTGAACCCTCCACTTTGGCCGTGACAACGATTGATGTCGGCAATCCGGCCAATAACGTAATCCCCGCGCAAGCGACCGCCACGGTGAACATCCGTTTTAACGACGCCCAAAATTCCAAGGACCTCACCGCTTGGATTGAAGAGGAAGCGGCCAAGATCGAAGCTGCGACGGGTGTCAACATGGCGCTACGGTTTCAGGTCTCAGGCGAAAGTTTTGTAACCGAACCAAGTGCTTTTTCAGAAATGATCGCGACGGCCGTGGAAGCAGAAACCGGTCGTCGACCTGAGGCGTCAACATCAGGCGGCACGTCAGATGCACGGTTCATTGTGCATCACTGTCCAGTAGTGGAATTTGGTCTGGTGGGCAAAACCATGCACCAAGTAGATGAGCATGTGGAAATCGACCAAATCCATCAGCTCAAGGCAATCTATGCCAATGTGATGAAGGACTATTTCGCCTAATGCGTCCTGTCTTGGTGGTGATGCTAAAGCTGCCTCAAGTAGGTCGGGTGAAAACACGACTTGGTGCGGATATTGGCATAGTTCAGGCGACGTGGTGGTTTCGGCATCAAACCAAACGGCTTTTACAACGGCTCGGGACCGATCCACGTTGGGAAACGGTTTTGGCAGTCGCGCCAGATGTGGCTGGGATGCAAGCATCGTTATGGGGAGCGGAGCTCGCTCGCATTCCCCAAGGTCATGGCGATTTGGGTGCGCGCATGGGGCGGGTATTTCAAAATTTTCGAACCAGCCCCACCTTGATTATCGGTGCAGATATTCCGGGGATTTCGCGATCACATATTGCCAATGCTTTCCAAAGACTGGGCGCGCATGATGCTGTTCTTGGACCTGCGCCTGATGGGGGCTATTGGGCGATTGGGCTACGACAGGGCGCGACACCACCGCCTTCTACACTTTTTCAAAATGTACGCTGGTCGAGTGCGCATACAATGCAAGATACGATTAACTCTATTGGGGGCCGACGAATTGCTTTTCTACCCGAGCTTCGTGATGTGGATCGAGCAAAAGATCTGCCTTAGGGCATTTTGAAGTGGCCGCTTGCTTGAACAAATAAAACCTCGCGATTGTCCTGCCAGGCCTCAACGTGAACCGAAGAATAGCGCCGACCCATTCGATTTATCCTCGCCCGCGCATAGGCATCCCGCGGCAGACCAGGCCGAAGATAGTCAGTCGTGAAATTGATGGTTTTTGGTAGGGGCGGCAGGGCGCCATCTGCAAGTTTTTCAATATCAAGCGCGCCGCTTTCCATCTGATCCCAAAGCACACGCCAAGCCAGCGTAATAATCGCTGTCCCTTCTAAAAACGCTTTGGTTCCACCCCCATGCAAACGTTCCACCACAGGATTACCAATCAGATGCGGGGCATATGACATGATGCCCGTCAACTCGTCGCCCTTGCGTTCAAAGCTGATCCCCATGAATTGGTGGAAAGGGATTTGGGCACTCAAGGCCATCAAAACCGCATCGCGTCTTTGTTTGATTTTTTGGACAGATTCGAACTTGCTCATTTTTTCTTCATCGCCTCAAAAACAAATGCACCCGTTGCGATCGCAACAGGTTTATCCTCGTTATCGGTCCAAGCTTTGGCACGTAAAAAAGCCACCGTATTTGTAGTGTGATAAACTTCTGCCTCGGCTATCACATCCAAATCGGGAAGTGCGGGCCGCATATAATCAATACGCAAATCAATGGTGGCAGTGTTATAATTCCCATCTGGATGCGCCATCACCGCAACCCCGCAAGTTGTATCCAGCAAAGCGGAAACAGCACCGCCGTGAATAATGCGCGTCTGAGGGTCGCCAACCAGCTTGTCATCATAAGGAAGGGTAAGCCGGCCCTTATAGGGCTCCACATGATCCACCTGCATATCCATCGCTTTGCATAGCGGAGAGAACTGGGTGAAATTGTAGATTTGATCGAGGTTTTTACTCATTCACAATACATAGTAAAATCGAACGCCTATGTCAGCTCTGACGCAGCGCAAGAAGTTCTTTTCTTCTCGTCGCTATTTAAAAATCTTGATGATGCTCGGATCACCTAGACCTAGATCGGTGAATTGTTGTGAGGTCTCTAACGCTGGGGTGTAGTTTGCCTCTAAGATCGTGGGCCCATTGGGCGTGAAGCAAATATCCCATCCAAATACCGGATATTCCCCAAGAACGTCATGCATAAAAGGCAATTGCGAGGCAATTTCCTTCCAATCGGGGAGCTTCACCCCGCGTGGATTTTGACCGGTGTCTGGAAAAGTCTGAAAGGAGGTATTTCGGTATTTGTCGAAGCTAAAAAGGTCAATAATGCTACCAGTCTCCACGTTGACGGGTGCGGTGAAGCGCCGTGCATTTGTCGAGGTCGACGCCATGGTACCTGCAGGCGAGATTTTTCCGCCAACATACCAAATTTTGGCCTTTTCTCCTGGAAATTTGATTGTGGTGGCCCGAAAGATCGACGGCAGTGAGCCAAAAAGCTTTTCTAATTCAGGTGCTTGAACCAAGTGCTTTTGGAAAAGGTAGCCTTCCGGAAACTTTTCAACGATTTCGGAGGCAAGTTCCTCCAGAGGAATCTCACGCCCATCAGTGAAAGCCACGCAGTCCGAGTTGGGTACATACCGGATCGCTCCGAAGCTCCCAAGTGCTCTTTCATTTTCAATCGG